>CAZDAB010000023.1:0-16054 GCA_964502855.1 uncultured Desulfobacteraceae bacterium
TATAACAATAGGTGTTTTCATCTTAGGCATCTATCTCCCCCTTGCCTTGTCTTTTTGCTCTTTGCTTCATTTTCTTCCTGGGTCCTGCCGGTTGTTTTTGCAATTACCATTTTGAACTGGTCTAACTGCTGGGGTGTAAGCAGGCCATATAATGAAATAATATTGGCCACGAACTGCTGGAGCATCGGATTGTTGCATGTATGCTCGCAGCAGGCCACACCTTTTTCGATCACATTCATGGCATATGTTCTGGCCAGTTTTTTCTTCATCTCTTCCGGGGTCTTCCAGTATTTCTTGCGGTCTGCCTCCAGCATCCTTGCAGCTATGGATTGCTCGGCCCAGGGATTATTCTTGTCAAAAAACTCTTTTAAATCAAGGCCGTATTTATCTTCGATGTAACATCTCAAGAAGTTCGGGTAACTTTAAAAAATCGTTTATGTAATTATTATCGTCATTCTCGCGAAAGCGGGAATCCAGTGATTTTTCAGATTTTCTGGATTCCCGTTTTCACGGGAATGACGTTTGGTACCAGAACTTATTGAGAACTTACCCTGGCCTGCCTCAACTCACCGGCATCATTATTATTGTACCCCTTTTTTAGAAGTGCTTTTTTAATCTTTTCATTATGAATAGCCACAAAGTTTTCCACATCCTTTAAGGAACCTGCCATCCGTACGGCCCTGTTCAGAAGTTTTATAACCTGGGCGAAACTATCGCGGTAACGTCCTGATGTCTGAAGCAGGACATCGATCCTGGGCCGATTGAGAATCGGCCCGGGGATTGGTTCAATATCCACAACCTGGTCCTTTTTGTCCCATACCGGTGTTATGCCTAAAAGATTAAGCGCAGCAGACTCATTAACTCCTTCATTTCTCTGGGTTTCTGTGCTCCAGAGTATAATACCCAGTTTATTGGGATAGGAGCCATTTTTTTTCCTATAGTCATTAATCATGCCACCTGCCAGCTTCTTGCCAAAGGATATAATGTTCCACTTCTTCTATAGCATCTACTTTAAACTCCTTTTTAAGCCAGAAATAAAAGGCAATATACTGATGATGGGGATAGAGTTTCGGATCATGGTACAATTTATCCGGATCTTCACTATGCCCCCTGGACGGCTGGGGCAGAAGGATAATATTCCCCGGATCGACCCAGGGGATAATAATTTCACCATTTTTTATCATGACATCTGAATCTTCGGGCCGGCCCCACTGGCGGATTACCGCTTCTTTAAAATCGGGATCTAATTTTGCAAACCATTTGTTATATGTCAAGACGTGGATTCGTATGAGACCTCCTGCAGACATCAGTTTCTCCAGTTCTCCAGGCGCCCACGAACCCACATTCCTGTCGTTTAAAAGTATCCGTTCCTTTATTTCCTCTTCAGTCGGCAATCTGCCTTCAATTTTATAGCCATTCTTCTTCATGGCAGGAAGGATATTTGAAATATACCTGAAGAGATTCAGGTAGCTGGCGCCGACATTCTGCTTTCCCGGAGGGTGATTCCAATAAAGGATGGCAATTTTTATTTCCGCGTTCGGTTTTATCTGAATCCTGTGCCATGCCTTTATTCGCCGGATCAGAAAATCGATGTTTTCCGGCATAGGAACGGTATCATAAACCACATCCGTCATTCCCTTAAGTCTTGCAGCCGATTTTCCACCGACCATTGTAGGTTCTATTGCGCCGTTTTGTTCAGGTATGCATACCTGCCATGCGACCCTTATGGGAGAAATTCCCCTGTCAGACTTTTTCCACTGGTCAATGATAATCGAATGAGCGGTGAGAGGCATGGAAACAGGGGCATTTATTTTACGAAGGATTGTTTGTGTTTCTTCAGGAAAACCCCTTAAAAATCTAAAAGAAAAGCCGCATATTATTTGAATCCGGGGTTGTCCGCTTTCATCCAAAAAGTATTTTTTCAATGACTTATGATAATGAGGCCTTCCATAGACGGGCAGAGCATTGATTCCTTCCCTTTCTAAAGCATGAATTATATGTGCTTCTATCTTACCCCTTTCCCTTAATGCGGAAACGTGAAAAGTATATATGCCGACCCAGAACCCGTCTGGGGAATACTTTCCGGTTTTGCGATACCAATCAAGATACGACTCAAAGTCAGGAAAGATCTTTTGGGCATCGGGATGAAATATGCCCGATTTCGGGAGCGTGAATGGCCTGCCATAAGTTACTTTATCTCCCTCCCCGGACAGAGCCAGCAGAATAAGATTCCTGACATTTTCCTTGGTTGGGGGAGAGTAATACTTTTCTGTCTGAATATTCAGCGTGAAACCTTGCTTTTTCAGCTTGTCAGCAAGATATGCACAGCTAAGGCTATAAATCTTCGGCTTCTTGTCTGTTAAATTTGCGGGCAGGTTGCCGGCAAGGAAACCGACAATCTCACTGTGCATAAAATCACCCATGATGATTTGTGCGTCCTGTATGTGATCCCCCTTGACCGTTTTATTTCTTATTTTCCGATCCGTATAGAATTCAAAGGTATAGCGCTCTGAAATTTTAGAAAGTTCTTTGAGTTCTTAGAATGTTCCGGCCACAATAAGGCTGTCTCCGGCCCCGATTAGCATGACAATTTTCTTTTTATCCGGATTTGCAAGGACCATGGAGGGAAGGAAAACAAAAACTATAAATACAAATAAAAATCTATTCGATCTCATTGATTTGTCCCTCTGCCAATTCATCCGGAATATAGATTACCCGGCCGTCTTTTAACTGATAGGCTGTTCCGAGTCTCACTCCTTCATCACCGCCCACTTTCCGCTCTGTCACCTTCTTTACCTTGATCTCTTTTCCCTTCTTGGTAACGATTCGCCATTGATCATCAACTTTTTTCATGATTGTGATTTCACTTTCTGGATTGAAGAAATCCAGAATCTGGTAAGTGGCCATGAGGGAAAGAAGCAGGGCCACAATAAAGACAAGTGCCACGTCAAAAAGATTCGCTACACCGAGCAAAGGGTCTTCCTGCTTTGCTCTTCCAAGACGTCCCTGGCGGCTATTTTTCAGATATTTCATTTAAAAGCCCCCCGTCCGCCTCGCTCCGCTTGGCTGGAGTGCGGACCTCGATCCCCCTTTACAAAAGGGGGAAGAACCTAAGGAATTAATAATTGACCATTGCTCAATGTTCAAGGTTCTGTGTCATCGCTTCAGTAATTAGGTTTATATGACGCATATCTTCGGTGACCCAGCGTTCTTTGACGACTGAAAAGAAATGGGCCGTGATCCCAATTGCCAATCCCACAACTGTAGTTGTAAAGGCCAGAATAAGGCTGGATGAAAGCTGCGCCATATTTCCCTGGGCCAGACCAGCGAGGCCTGTACCCATGGGAATAAGTGTGCCCATAAGCCCAAGACTCGGACCGATGCGTACGATCAGGCGTATCTTGTCCACCTCCCTGATCAGTGAATGTTCTTTGCGTTGATTCAGATCTTCCACCTGTTCTTCCACGAACAGGCCGTCACCCTTGATAATCTCTTCTAATTCCCTTGCATAGTGTGTGATATGGAGAGGCAGATTCACACCAATTTCAGACGGAAAGTACTCTGCTTTTTGAATCGTTTCCAGACAACCTGCCAGGAGACCATTTAATCGAAAATGTCTTCGCTTTATCCATTCCGCCATAAAGCCCCCGGAATACACTATCAGCCAGAGACAGAGAAAGATGAGCAGAATTACCACCGGAGAGAGCAGGGCTGTTGAAATCGTGTACAGGATGGTTTGAAAAGCGGGAAAGATATTCACTTAATTCCTCCTTTGGCAAAGTAAGTCTTTATGAATCCGGCACATCCCAGAATAAAGACAATTATTCCTAAAATTGAAGTGTGAACATGGTCTACCTGGTTAACCGGACTGTTGGAAACGGCCATGGCAAAGGCAGCCTTTATCTCCGGGTAAATCGGTGCGATGATAACTGTAAAAAGGAAGTAAAGGGCAATTAAAGTCATGGACAAACCCAGAAAAGAATTCCCGGAACCGATTTTATGGCGAAACGGGAAAATAATAGCGCATGTAACAATAATTATGCCGCTGAAAAGGGCAAAGAGGGTTAAGGTGGTTAAAACGGGTGATAAGTCAAAAAGTGAGTAGGCAAAGGTCATGTTAAGCAGGATCACCGTTGCGCATACCGGGCAGGGCAAAATCAAAAGCAAACTGGCCCGAAAGGGAAGATGACTATGTTCGGCAGGGTTTTGAAGGAGTAGCTTACCTCCCCAGAGAAGAAGCCCCAGAGCCACTGCGAAATGAAGCAGCATACCGTACTGGAGCATATTTACAAACTGATCTAAATAATTTAACAAATTAAAATGGGTAATCACGGAATAGAGGCAGAAAAAAAGGATTAGATAGACGAAAAGGCTTCCTCCTATAAAGATAATTCTTTTGCCTATTGAGACGGTTTTGTTGTATATCTGTGCGCCCAGACCCAGACCCACCTTAATTCCGAAAACAGAAAAAGCAACAAGGACACCTGTTATCCAGAGTTGTTTTAACATTGTTATTTACTCCTTAACATCATTGGGATTAACTGTTTGTTACCCGGATTTGATTATATCTTCTTCCGCTTCCAGCCCGTAAACAATAGGGCTAAGAGACCCACGGCAACGACCATCACCATCCATTCGGAACCTGAAGCGGTTACTTTTGTATCTTCCGGTTTTTCATCCACCATTTCAAAGCCTTCAATCTTTTCCCCTTTAGTTTTGGCCTTTACGCTCTCTTCCTTTTGAATCTCCTCGATGGTCTTTTTTAAACTCTCCTGGACTTTTTGGCGTGCCGCCTCATTTTCCTCCTGGGTCCTCCCGGTTGCTTTTGCAATTACCATTTTGAACTGGTCTAACTGCTGGGGCGTAAGCAGGCCGTATAATGAAATAATATTGGCAACGAACTGCTGGAGCATCGGATTGTTGCAGGTATGCTCACAGCAGGCTACGCCTTTTTCGATCACATTCATGGCATAGGTTCGGGCCAGATTTTTCTTCATTTTTTCCGGGGCGTTCCAGTATTTCTTGCGGTCGGCCTCCAGCATCCGGGCCGCAATGGATTGCTGGGCCCATGGGTTGTTTTTGTCAAAGAACTCTTTTAAGTCAAGGCCGTATTTGTCTTCGATATAGACCTCATAGACCTGTTCCCATTTTGCACCATCAACGGCAAATGGAGTGGTCACCTGCCAGCCCCACATATGTTCTACAAATCTGTTCATCTCCCTTGCCCCGGCGTAATTTTCCTGTTTCATTCCCTCAATCCATTTGGGATTCAAATATCGGGCGCGCAGTTCCTTTCCCAAAGTTTTTTCGATATCTTCGATATAGGCGGCATCCGGGTCCTGCTGGTTGGACAGCACGACATCCGGATACTCGCCGCTCACCCGTTTTACAGCCAGGGAAAGGCCACCCAGCTCCGAAAACACCCCATCGGTGTCCATGTTCATAAAAATGTTACTGGATCTGGTGTGCATGGTCATCTTAACATCTTCAAGGTTTTTCTTGTAAGCGGATTTAAGGGGCTTCCCCCAAACATCCTTGCCGTATCCAAAAGATACAAAATTAATGAACACATCGGCGATCTCTTCGTCGCTTTCCCAGAGACCGCTGTTGGGAATGAGGTCTTCAATCGTATTGCCATAGCTGCCAGGTTCGTTGGAAAAAACCCTTATGGTGCTTAAATTCTCCGCCTCTTTTTCGTTATAGCCTTTGTTCACCAGATAATCTCTTATCTTTCGGTTGTGCACGGCGATAAAGTTTTCCACATCCTGAAGTCGGCCTGCCTGGCGCACGGCTTCATCCAAAAGAAGAATGACATTGGGATAACTATCTCTAAAGAGGCCGGAAATCTGCATATGAACATCTATTCTCGGCCGCCCGAGCACGGCTCCGGGAATCGGTTCTACCCCGGTCACCTTGTTGTTCTTGTCCCAGACCGGCTTCATCCCCAAAAGGTGAAGCGCTGTCCCGACTTGAGTCCCTTCATTACGCTGTAATTCTATGCTCCAGAAAACGAGTCCGATTTTTTCCGGATATTCTCCTTTTTCCTTTACATATTTTTCTACCATTTGATCGGCCTGTTTTTCCCCCAGGGCATAGGCGTCCTTTGAAGGAACCTTGGCCGGGTCGCACCCGTAAAAATTATTCCCTGTGGGAATGGCCTCGGGATTTCTCAAGGGGTCATTTGCTTCTGCGGAAGGCACATATCCGCCTTTCAGACCGGCAATGAGGTGGTCTATCTCAAGATGGCAGAGGCCTAATTTTTTCTCGATTTCACCTAAAGAGACCGTCTCATTTCTTTCCCGGATCAATCGGCTGAATTCCTTCAGCGCTTCCCCTTTCGGAGAAACGCCAAAAGTGTGCAGGCCATAAGGCAGATTGGCCTCCTGCAAATCAAGCAGATAATGTTCGACTTCCTCTATGGCCTCTTCGTTGAATTCTTCTAAAAGAAGGTCTTTAAGCAGCCCCAGTTTTTTAACCAGGGCCTCGATTCTTTTGAATTTCATTTCCGCCAGTTCGGCACTCCGGCTAAGGACATCATTATATTCGTTAATTAAACCTGACAACTCCCCATACTCCTCATAAGCCCCCGCCTTTTTCATGGCCGGAATAAGGTAATCTAAAATCACGCCCCGTCCACGGCGTTTGGCCTGAATCCCCTCGCCGATATCATCCATAATATAGGGATAAAGATTGGGCAGATCCTGGATGAGAACTTCCGGGGGACAGGACTGGCTGAGACCCGCCTGCTTACCGGGAAGCCATTCGTGGGTGCCGTGTGTTCCCAATGAAACAATGGCATCGGCCTTAAATACATGCTTCAGCCAGAGATAGAAAGCGGTGTATTGATGATGGGGCCAGAGTTTCGTGGAATGATACAGTTTTATCGGATCATCATTCCAGCCCCTTGACGGCTGGGGCACAAGGATGACATTGCCCAGGGTTACGCAGGGAAAGATGATCTCTTGGTCCTTAATCATGATTTTCGAATCTTCCACCTTGCCCCATTCGGCTTCGAGCTTATCCTTGTAATGTTGATCGATCTCCTCATACCATTTTTGATACTTGGCCACAGGCAGCCGGATGGCCCTTTTTGCGTTGATGAGGTCGTCAAGTTCACCCGGTGCCCATGAGCCGATATTGCGGCCGGTTTTTAAGACAAGGTTTTTAATTTCTTCTTCCGAAGGAAGTTCTCCGTCTATGTGATAGCCTTCACTGCGCAGTCGTTTTACAATCTCTTCCAGGCTGCGAAAGAGATTCAGGTACGTCGCGCCGATATTTTGCTTGCCCGGCGTGTGGTTCCAGTACATGATCACGATTTTTTTGTCCTTGTTCGGCTTTGTTTGAAGATTTCGCCAGGCATTGATCCGCTGGATGAAAAAATCGATATTTTCTTCAATCGGCTGATAGGCATAAACATCTTTGCCGGTATATACGTCCTTAAAGGCCACCCTTGCGCCAAGGACAGAAGGCTCGATCAGGCCAAAAAACTCCGGGTTGCTCATCGCATATGTAATTTCCATCGGTCCCAGTCCCTGGGGATCTTTCCGCCATTCGGGAATTGTCAAGAAATGCACTCTGACGGGATTTAAGAGCGGTACCTCCAGCTTGGCAAGGATTTCACGCGTCTTTTCAGCATCCGTAGGCGCAAATTTAAAGGAAAGGGCGGCAATCAGATTAATCCTGGATCTGCCCTGCTCGTCAAAAAAGAATTTTTCCAGTGCAATATGCGGGGGATGGGAATAAACCGGCAGCACGTTGATTCGATTCATTTCCAATTTTTCTATGAGCGAACGGATAATTTCTCCTGTTTCTCCGGGATAAACATAAGAAGACATTTCGGGAATCCCGACCCAGAAACCATCTTCTTTATAAAGTCCCATTTCCTTATACCAGGAGACATAGTCCTTGAAGCTGATAAATATGCGATCACTTTTCGGGTGAAAGATACCTGTTTGAGGCACATGCTGAGGTTCTCCATAGGTTATATCGAGACCGCAATCACGCTTGAGTAGAAAGAGAAGAAGATTCGTTATATTCTGTTGGGTGAGTGGCCGGGCATATCGTTCGACCTGAGGGTCGGAAATAATCTTTTCCAGCTTTTTTGCTACCGTGGAGAGCCCATAAACCTTTGTTTTTTTGAAGTTCGCATTTTCAATAACATACTCACTCAGACTGCGATGCATATCATTGATGATGATGATTTCGGATCGACCAATGACTTCCGGGTCGATAGCGCCGTTTTTGAGATCTTCCTCGGTATAGTAGCGCAGGTCATAATGCTCGGCCGCTTGAGGAACCTTGAGAACCTGGGAAATGGCTTGGCTCACCTTATACGAATTGGATACCCCGATCAGCAGGGTAATATTGCCTTTGTTTTGAGTGAATGCCTGAGATGATACTAAGATAGATAGAAAAAGCACAATCATACGCATCAACATTAGCCTGTTTTCCGACTTCCGGCCTCTGACTTCTGATCTCTGATTCATAAGCTTACTCTTCCTGTACATAATTCATTCTTACGTCTTTATTGGGAATTTTAGAACCTGATTTCATATCCGATTTTGAACATACGATCCATGCCATAGTATAGATAGTTGCTGGATCCGCTGGATGATAAATCCCCCGAGACCTGGACCTCCGAGTTGAAGATATTGCTCACGCCGGCAGTTATAAAGCCTTTCCACACCTTATATTTTCCGAAAAAGTCCAGTGTAAAGTTGTTGTCGAGATTGTTTTCCCTGCTGGTCAGGAGATCGGAGATGAATTGGAGGACCAGGTTCTCCGAAAGGTAGGAGACACCCAAACTGGTCTTGAATTTGGGCCCGGTCTGATACTCTTTGCCATTGGGATCATTCGCCGTCGGGTCGGCCCAGCAACCGGCGGTATTGAAGCAGATGTCGTTCAAGAAATCGGAACGATGCGCGAAAGGGGAAACGTCTATTTGCCACTCGACGCCCCTGGACTTATAATCGCCGGCATTGAAATAGGTAAGGGGGTAGCCCTTGGACCGGTCTAATTCGATCTTATCGGAGTAATCCATATAGAAACCGGCCAGCCGAATTTGAGTGAAATCAGTATCAAGTTTGATCCCTCCCTCATATGTCCAGCCCTTTTCAGGTTTTAGGTCAGGATTCCCAACGATAAAGCTGCTCTGGTAGTAAAGGTTGGCAAACGTGGGTGCCCGGAAGGCCTTACCCACGTTTGCAAAAAAATTCAAATTCTTGGTGGCTCTGAAAGCGCCGCCAAAAGTTGGCAAAAACATGTTGTGATTTTCCCCGTCGGCATCCGCATTAATGAACTGCTTTCTGGCACCGGCAGATAGCGTTAAGCGATCAAAGAACTCTTTTTTGAGCTGAGCAAATATAGCGTAATCGTCTCGGTGGTGTTTTGCAAAGGAGGTTTTGTAGTCTGCCGCACGATGAATGTAATCTCCACCGACAGTTGCTGCCGTAGACAGAATCTCGCGCCGAAAGTCGCCTTCCACTCCGTAGTTGTAGTCCTCGTTCTTGACATCAGACTTTTTCGGGTTCGTATATTCATCTGTGTCTATTCTGCTGTAGCTAATAAAGCCTTTGATCCTAAAAGATTCCGTGTCATACCTGATATCCGCGAACTGATAGTAATCCTCTTGATCGGTACACTGCATCGGCTTGCCGGAGTCGAATATCTTTTTATAGCCCGTTTTATAGTAGGAACCCAAATAATCGATGTGAAAATTCTCAAAGGGGGTGATGTCCAGATTCAGGTTGTACTTGTTGGTGGCATCGGTATCATAGCGGTATTTTTGCGAGAAACTGCGCGAGATTTTCGTGATCCCCCCCAAGTGCTGGTAATTGAATCCCACATTGACCAAAGGGCTTTGGAAACCGACGTCGCCGTTAACATACTGGTAATTGCCGAATTCCACTGCGGCCCGGGTGGAGGTCGCCGCAGGATTCTTTTTGGTAATGATGTTGATAACACCCGACATGGCATCTGCCCCATAGAGTGTGGAAGCGGCCCCTTTCAAAACCTCAACCCTTTCAATCTGCTCGATGGGGATGGCGCTCAAGTCGTAAGTGTGCCCTCCCGCCCCCTGAATAGGAGAGCCGTTGATTAAAACCAGTTCGCCATTTTCAATTCCTCTGATTGACAGGCTGCTGGTCATACTGCCATAGCTGATGCCCAAAGGGCCATAGGCTTTATATGCAAACGAGCCTTTTCTTCGCAGCGCATCCACCAAGTTGTCGGCGCCTGTCTCTTCTAATTCCTCGGTGGTAAAGATAGATACAAATCGAGAAGATTCTTTTTCCTTTACCGGAAATCGTTCCGCCGTAACGGTGATCGTGTCAAGGGTTCCTGGTTGCTCTTCGGCAAAGGCAGGCTGCCATATTCCAAGGCTCAACACGCTCAAAAAAATAATAATCCGTTTCAGTTAAACCTCCTTCCCCCCTCGGGGTTAGATAGTTGTTAAAGGTTTTGCTGAGGTGTCCTGGCTTTCGTTCATCCTACCGGCAGCGCCTTCCCATCCTGTTTGAAAACAGGACAGTGGTATAATGCTGCTTTCGTCCCGATCACAGTTGCGGGGCAGCGGAAGATTCACACTTCCTTCCCTTTAAAAAAACCAAAAAAAATCCCCGGACCGATTTAAAATCGATCCGGGGATTTCCCTTTTTTATCCTCAAGATCTTGCGGCGAATCTCAGCCACGATGATTTCGCCTTTAAGTTCAGACAGGTCTTCTGACTCTCGGATCTTTCTACTAACCGTACCTTCCCGGACCTGATGTGAATAACACACCCGGTGTCATTGGTCGTTTTGTTATTGGTTAAGACAAATAACAGAGACTATGACAATTTCCAGTGGATTTAAACGGCGTTCGTCCCCGACTACAGCGGCGGGCCCGTCCCCGATTAAAACGGGGTTCCCTATTAAGCTCAAAGCGAGCATCTGAACAAAACAAAGACTATTTAGCCTAAATAAGACAGCTACGTCAAGAAAAATATTAAACTTGTTTGTGCGGATTTGTTCTATAACTCCTGCAATTTCATGGCCCAGTATTCTCGGATAATTCAGAGATCGATGACCTTGGGTCACCATTTTAGCATCTGCAGAACATATACCGCAGGCTTTAACCTTTACCCGTACCCCGCCATCCGGGCAGTCCGGAGTTCGTATCTTCCTTATTTCCAATTTTCCGGGTTGTTTAAGGATTGCTGCTTCAGCCCTTTCAAGGTGGGTATAACCATAAGACAATATTGATTTAATTGGCTATTTGAATTGTTTTATTGCACAAGGCCCGATCCATTAATATCAAGAATATAGTGGCTGGCTAAGGAAACTACTGAGATTCTATGAGCCTATTCACCTACAAAAATAAAGGGATCTCGTATTTCTTTGGTAGTAATTGGTCTTATGTTCAATGAATACAGCAGCATATAAGTTCCACTAGTGCTACCTTGAAAGGGCTGCTCATGTGTCCTAATCGAAAACATAGACCCACGTCATTACAAATAGTAGCAATGTTCGATTCAATATAAAGTGTATTTTTTATCCGATTACGTATGTATTGACATATAAAATGGGTTTTGTTATTATTCATTTAAAAACACATTAGGAGAACACAATGGAGACCATACGTATTAACGTCAGCCTCCCCAAGAAAGTCTTTGTTGAGCTGTCTAAGGAAACAACATCCAGAAAAAGAAGCCAATTTATCACTGAAGCGATCAAGCGATCGGTTAAGGAAAAAAGGGATCAAAGACTTGCTGCCGAATACCAGGAGGCAGCTGCCGAGATCCGGGCAATCAACAAGGAACTTGAAGGAGCCGTAAATGATGGCCTCGATTAAACGCGGACAGGTTTTTCTGGTAAATTTTAGTTCCAACCGTGGGAGCTGAAGCCCGAAAAACTCGTCCGGCACTTGTGGTTTCTAACGACACAAATAATGCCTATTCTCCCATTATCTCTATCTCTCCGATTACCTCTAATGTTACTCGCGTATATTCTTTCGAGGTAGAAATTCCATCCGGCACCGCAGGGTTAAACGCCCGTTCAAAGGTTATGGTGAATCAGACCCGGGCAGTGGATAAGATCCGTCTTGTCAAAGCCATGGGACATCTCCCGGAAGAAATCATGACACAGGTGAACCAGGCATTAATGCTCCATTATGATCTGGAATAAATATGTTCTGCTAAACCTGCGGGGAACGCCAACCTATTATTCTTCCTGCCTGTCGATATTCATATATTTTCGGGGTACCGGAGTCACTCGCGGAGTTTTACCCAGGGGGCTCTCATCCACCAAAAGTGTGCAGCCATAAACTTGTTCCAGCGTTTGGAAGGTGAGAACCTCTTTTGGAGCCCCCAGCCGTATAATTTCCCCCTTATTGAGTAAAAGTAATCGATCGCCGTACATTGCCGCCAGATTTACGTCATGGGAAACCATAACCACTGTAATTCCCCTTTCATTTTTTAATTTTTCCATTAAATCCATGAGCCGGACCTGGTGGGCAAGGTCCAGAGAAGCAGTGGGCTCATCCAGAAGAATAATTTCGGGTTCCTGACAAATGGCTTTTGCAACAAAGACCCGCTGCTGCTCCCCGCCGCTTAACTGGTCTAATTTCCGATGTGCCAGATGTTCTACGCCGGTAAAAGCAAGCGCTTGCGTTGCAATTTTCAAATCTTTTTCTTGTTCCAGTCCCAGCATACCCAGATAGGGGGATCGTCCCATAAGTACAATTTCGGTTACTGTAAAAGGGAAATCCACCGGTATCATCTGCGGGACAAAAGCAATGGTTCGTGCCAGCGCTTTGCGGCTATATTGATCCATGGGACGATTCAATATCTCCAGTTGATCGACTTGAGATTTCAAGATCCCGGCCATCACTTTCAACAATGTGGTTTTTCCGGAACCGTTTGGGCCTATGATAATGAAAAAATCACCGGTTGTGACAGAAAAGGTAATATTTTTCAGAGCCGGAAAATCTCCATAATAACAATTCAGATTTTTAACATCTATCGCCAAGTTAGTTCGCTTCGCTCACAATTGGAATGTTGGAATATTGGAACACTGGAATATTGGGTTCTGGGTCTCCTGTTCCGCTTCCAGCCAGTAGCTTACAGGCTGGAGGGTAGAATCTACGGCTCAGAGAGAAAATGGAAAGATGGGTTATTGTAAAATTCCTCTTGGCGGGAATTAAATAGAGGAATATCATCTTCTTTAAATCATTATTCCAATATTCCATCATTCCAATATTCCATGTCCGAGTTAAAAATATAAGTCTAAAAAATATCTTTATTTCCGATAGATTGTAGAATTTCCGAGACGTCATACTACCGCCGGGTTTTTTTTAATAAAAAAATAAAAAGGGGCGCACCGATCATTGCGGTAATGACCCCTGCGGGCATCTCGCCCTGTTTCGGAAGAACCCTTGCCAGGACATCGCAAGAAACAAGGTAGGCGCCTCCGCCAAGAACACATGCCGGAACAAGCACCCGGTGGTCCGGCCCGAAAACAAGTCGAAGAAGATGCGGTATAACAAGTCCTACAAAACCGACAAGCCCGCAGTAAGAAACCGTTGCGCTGACCATAAATGACGTCGTTACCAGCAGGATAACGGTTACCGACTTTATATTTACTCCCAGGGTTTGTGCCATTTCCTTGCCCATCAGCAGCAGATTCATTGAATTGGAAAACCAGAAAATCAGAATAAAACAGGGGCAAAGTATTGCAGCAAGTATTCCCACATGGCCCATATCGACCATTGAAAGGTCACCCATAAGCCAGAAGATAATATTATGAAGCCTGGAGTCCTGGGTCATAGAAACGAGAAACATGATGACCGCCGCACAGAAAGCGTTTACCATAACCCCCGAAAGAAGGAGTGCATCTTTTTTAAGAATGGTTTGTCCCGAGGACATGACCAGAATCAGAAGAAGAATGGCGATACTTCCGGCAAAGGCCGTGAGGCTTACCCCGGGAAACCTGGAGAATCCGATCAGGATTCCGATGATGGCCCCGATGGCCGACCCTCCTGAAATTCCAAGAATGTACGGCTCAGCCAGCGGATTGCGCAGCAGAGCCTGAAAAACAAGACCTCCCAGAGAAAGGGCCGCACCCACCAGGGTTGCCAGCAGAACCCGTGGAAAACGAATCTGCCAGATGATTGTATCCAGCATGGGATCAGATTCTCTTGCTTTAAGCAAACTTTGAAAAACCACCTTGATTCCACTGGTGGTCGATCCCATGGAAATCCCCAGAAACATTGCTATAAGCAACACAAGTGCAAGAGATAACGAAATAACCGACAGTCGTTTTAGGAGAAATGGTGTTTTAGTATTCACTGCGTTTCATCAAAAAGTTCGGGATGTATCAGTTTGACCAGCAACTCAAGACCGTCCACCAACCTGGGGGTGGGGCGATCAAAAAAATTGGAGTCTTCTAGAAAGATGCGCTGATCTCGAATCGCAGGGATATTGGGCCAGCGGCTCCATTCCGCTTTGACCTTCTCAAATACTGCGGCGCGTGCCATGGAGGTAATAATTAATATTTCCGGGGAAAGGGCAAGAACCTGTTCCCGGCTGAACCGCGGGTAGGCAACCGGTCCTTTGGCCAGGTTTTTTCCGCCCGCAAGGACAATGAGTTCATGCATAAAGGTATCGGTTCCTACAGATACGATAGGAGAAATACCGATCTGGAAAAAGACCCGGGGACGGTATCCGGCTTTTGACACCAGGGACTTAACTTTAAGAACCCGGGACCGCATGCGTTGCACAAGAAGGTCGGCCTGTTGGTCGGCATTCAAAAGGTTGCCGATTTCCAGAACCGTTTGCATGACCGTTTCCAGATTCCTGGGGTCTACCGCATATGCGGGTATATTAAGAGATTCCAGACGGCGGGCGACCACCCTGGGATTACCGTCCTTGATAGCGATGCAAAGATCAGGTTTTAACGCCACAATTTTTTCCAGGTTGAGCTGAACATAAGAGCCCACTTTGGGGAGGTTCACGGCCGCAGGGGGAAAGTCGCTATACAGGGTTACCCCTTTTAAAAGATTTTCCCGACCCAGGGCGTAAATGATTTCCGTGATACTCGGGGCCAGGGCCACAACCCGTTGAGGGTTATCCGGAACCGTTATCTTTCTTCCCAACTGATCTGATACGATTTTTGCGTCAGATGGTGTTCCAATCGAAATTAAAAGGACTACCGTCATCATTAAGACGATTACCATAGATGTATTTTTTATCATTCTTTTACTCAAAAAAAAACCGGACCGAAACTAAATCGACCCGGGGATTTCCCTTTTTTATCCTCAAGATCACTTAATACCTCATGTCCACGGAGGTTAACCTATTTATTCAGGCAGGTTTTCTGACTTCCCCGCCCTTTTGGCGACCTTCCCATTCCGAATGATTGGAACAGTGGTGTATTACCGCCAAAAGGGTTCCCGTATTTATATTGTAAGAAAAGGGCAGGGTTACAGCGGCGGGCCCGTTCCCGAATTTCACGGGATTCCCTATTAATCTCATACGAGCACCTGAACACACATATTTAACTAATTAAAAAATAACAAAAAAGTCAATAAAATTATAGAATCAGGGTAAATGCGTTTGATTTCGGTGCAGCGTAGCGACGGTGTGTTTCTCTTGGAAACTGACTGACTGTTTAAAGGGCTTTAGCACGCGTTAGCCCGAGCCGAATGAAATTATGACTTAAAAAATCAATGGGATAATTTAGCGACGAATTGTTCTTAATAACTCTGGCGCGGCTCGGGCTTACGGGTGCTTAAGCACAAGTTTCAGTCGGTTGGAAAGAGATACACACCGTCGTGGAGCGTTCTCCCTGTATTGGGATTCAAATGCGATTGCTCTGACTGGGATGAGTTGTACTCTTTACAATCCTTACAGAAAGGTGGTAGATTGTCAATATAGGACTATCCATGCATAACCTTAAAATATATACCAGCAACCACATGGAGATCCTTGCCGAACAACTGGCACGGATTGTCAGGGAACCCCTGCCTTCTCCGCTTGTCCCGGAGATTATCGTTGTTCAGAGCAGGGGAATGGAGCGCT
>CAZDAB010000024.1:0-15879 GCA_964502855.1 uncultured Desulfobacteraceae bacterium
TTTTACCTTTTCCTTCATCACCCCATTGGGTTCCGACAATTACGATGTTGGCCACTTGTAACTCCTTTTTAACTTTATTGCATAAAATTTTTTTGGACACAGATGGACACAGATTGTCAAGATTTCTAAAATTATAAATAAACGTTATCCCACTTTTTCATTTTCTCAAAACCCATTATTCCAGCATTGCAATTATGAGAAGCACCTGATATTTAGTATTATTATCTGTGTATACCTGCCCGCTTTTGCCTCGCATGGCAGGCGGGTCTGCGAAAATCTGTGTCCTATTCAACCTAAATTCGTTTCTCCCGAAAAAAATCCTGGATAAGTGTGCGGCACTCATCCTCACATATACCCTGTATGATTTCCGGCCGGTGATTCAATCTCGTGTCATCGGCGAAGTTATATAAGGAACCGGCGGCTCCCCACTTTGGATCATGGGCGCCGAAAACAACCCGTGATACTCTGGCATGAACAATTGCCCCCATACACATAATACACGGTTCAATAGTAACATACAGAGTTGTGCTTAACAACCGGTAATTCAGAATCTTTTGCGCAGCCTTGCGTAGTGTGATTATTTCAGCATGTGCCGTGGGATCAGCAAGGCTTATGGTCTGGTTGTGTGATGCGGAGAGGATTTCTCCTGATTCAGAAACAAGTATTGAACCTATAGGAACTTCCGACTTTTGTCCAGCTTTTTTGGCCTGTTTTAACGCCAGTTTCATGAATTTTATGTGTTCTTCGTGCATTGGGTCTCGATTGGGATTCAAGTTACCATTGACATATATATTTGTATAGCTTATTAATTGGTTAAATTTCAATTAAATTTATTTGCGCCCGTAGCTCAGCCTGGACAGAGCGCCGGACTACGAATCCGTAGGTCGCAGGTTCGAATCCTGCCGGGCGCACCAATGAATTCAAGGGGTTAACTATCATGGTTAACCTCTTTTTTTGTGTCAAAATCAACGACTGTGCCCGAAATTGTGCCCGCGAGGGATTTTAAGTAGGCTTCCTGCTGTTGGGTTGCCCGTTTCAAATCCGCGTCGCTCACAATATTATATCGGTCAAATACGGATCTTGTTTTGTGACCTGAAATCATCATCGCTACACGTTCAGGAACCCCGGATCGGACCATGTTTCTTATCGCAGTCCGGCGAAAATCATGTAAGATCGGCCCATGTGGCAGTTTATCTTTCCATTTTTCAACGTACTTTTTTGTTATCTTATAGCCATATCCCAGACCCGCTTTCCGGCACGCCGTATTCCAAGGTTTTCTGAAATCCTGTATAGGCCCGTTTTCTCCCGAATTCGGGAATACAAAAGGTATCAATTTGCCATTTCTCTTTCGGGCTTCCCACTGCTGATTGAATTCCTCTTTCAACTCATCATCAAGATACACCATTCTGGCATCATCGTTTTTAGTTTCGCCTACTTCTAGAGTAACGATGCCATTTAAACGATCCACCTGACTCCAAGTCAAATCAGCAATTTCTTCATCACGCCAACCAAATTTGTAAGCAAAGGCAACAAAGGGCTTCAAATAAGATGGCAAAGCATCTCGCAATGCAAGAAACTCTTCATGCTCGAAAAAACCTTTTCGAATGTTGTTTTCCTTAAGCATTGGAATATAAGGCACCCGGTTTACCTTCGGGGGAGTCTGCTTAGCGCCAAGACTAAGCATCCGTTTCAGTGCTGACAATTCACGATTGATTGTTGCATTGGCCGCGCCCTTATCCAGGGTCTCTCCACCACATTTCGGGCATTTGAGTTCACCACCAACATGGAACTCTTTATTACATGCGATACATTTCCACTTCATCCGATTTGACACATAATTCTGAATTCTCGGCGTTGTGATATCCGGTATCCTTGTTCCTTCAAATTCATTTTTTAGGTGCTTTACGCTTAATTCTGCCCGGTCCAGGGATTTCCTATTATTGATTATGTAATCTGTGAGGAACTCCTCAGCCAACTCATCAAATGTGACTTTTTCAAATTGAATTCCAGGGATCTTGCCCTGTGCTATTTCACCCTCCCTTCTTTCCAGGAGCTTCTTGGCCACCATCTTCTTAGTGGTTTTAGAACTTTCCCGGAAACATTTTCCGTTTCGATAATACTTGATCCACCATACGTTTCCTCGTTTGTAGATCATTCCCATAATACACCTCCATCTTGTTTATGACGGGCACAAGATGGGGAACAAATAAAAGCTGCTCCGACCTTCTGCCCTCAAGATTTGCTCAAGGAATTGGGGGAAACAACTTTATTGTTCAATTAATTTATTCCATGATTTGTTTCCAGATTCAAGAGCAAAACTTTTTAATATAAAATGAAGCATTAAATTTTTAAAATTTCTTTTTCGCGATTTTTTCTGGCGTCTATAAGTTCAATCCAATGGTGGCCATATTGTGCGAAAAGTCTGTCCATTTCTTCAAACATTTCCTCCACCGATTCAAACTTACCCCGTTCTTCATCACTTTCGACTTTTTCGACTTCAGCCAGAAAGATCGCCCTATCACGTATGTATTCTGGTATCTCATCTTCAGTTAAAAATCGGAGCGTGTTTAATTGGTCTTCTAAAAATTCCATCATTATGCTCATAACGAATCCCCTTTATGCTTCTGTGTTTTTAATACATTGCAATCAGTCAATTTTTGACTTTATGTTTTTGGATAAAAGATTCCACATCCTTATGGTCTATCAGCATCTTCCGACCAACTTGGATATAAGGAAGCTGGCCGTCCCAAATCTGCGTACGCCAGAACCATTCCGTAGCACCGATCTCCTTGACCAGCTCCTTGATTGAATACAGCCGTTTCACGGGCACAATCTGGGCACAACCGCTTCTAACCACCTGAATCACCTCCTTTTATTTTGGTACATTGGATTGAGAATCCAATGTGCTTTTGCTTAATTTGCCTGGATTTCAATCATGTTAATAATATCTAACCCTTTGTTAATCCCGGCTGGAATTCATTAACTCGGATTAGTCTTAATTTTATCCAGACCGCCTGGATAAAATAGTTTTCTCTTATTCTTCTTTGAGCTACAAAAAGTGTCGCCCAGCGACAAATGATGTCGTAAAGTGTAAAAAAAAGATTTTTTTGGGGGATTAATGTGATTTGGGTTGAGGGAAGAAAATGATATTAAATAGTTAGGAAGAACTATCTGCTATGATTTGTTTAATGGATGTATCGAAAATAACAAATTCAATTATGAGGGATGTAATTTATTTTTAGGTGTTCCAATCAATATCTTCGATAGGGCGGTAGGAGAGTTGATCTGAGTATAATGAACCTAAAGCTTTTTTGAAATGATTCCGTGTAATAAGACTGTCCTTTTTAATTCTATCTAAAGCACGGTTTATATTTACAGCAATGTTGTCTTTGGTTTTCTTTGTGCCATCTTTAAATATCCTAATTCTGGCTTTTTTATTTATATCTTTTTTCCCGAAACATTCTACCAAGTAGGATGAAAACTCTTCGAATTCTTTTTCTGCCTTTTCTTTCCGGACTAAATCATTATTTTTTTTTGCCTCCTCAACTTCCTTACGAAGACGATTTCTCTCATCGTTAAGTTCATCAAAAGATCGTTTATCAAGCATTTCTATTGGAATATCCCTTTTAATTATTTGATCAAAATCGCTATCTTTCTTTTCATCCCCCTCTTCAAAATCAATAGGTAGGTTAATCAGTTTATTAGGGTCGTTGAAATCATTTTCTGATGTTGAGCCAAGTTGCTGCAATTCAGAGTGATATAGTTTTTTATGTTTATTCAAGACCAAATAATGAAGATATTCAAACCCTTTACCTCTTAACCCTCGGAGTGTTTTTCCATCAAAAGTAATTGTCCATGTTGGACCTTCAGAATAAAATGCATACCGAGCTTTCGATCGATCTTCTTTGTGCATCTGTTCATGCAAAAGCTTTAAATATTTCTCTTTTAATTCCCATACCAATGCGTATGAAAAATAAGAACTTTGGGCTAACTCAATGTATTCTTTAATAAATGTCTCATAGTTTTCACCGATAAAATTCAGCCCGTAACCTTTTTCAAAATAACCTCGTGCCTCACTGGCGATTTTATCAAATTCAAATGTTTTTTTAGGCTTTTTGAACTGGGCTGGATCAACATCAACCAAACTTCTTGGAACACCCTTGTCTTCGAATGGATGAGGCGTTTTCCATAAAAATTCATATGATGAAAGATTGAAGATAGGCAGTTCAAAAGGAGAGGGTTTGTCTGTCAATATTTCAACGAAATTGGCTGATAGCTTAACCTTTCTTTCTTTCTCATTTTCAACATATTGATTTATCATAAATTCAACCATCTCTGGTGTTGTAACACCAAAGTTGGCATCTAAAATCTCCTGAAGACTCGTATTCTGTTGTTTTGCGATCTCCTTTAATTTATCAATATTTTCTTCAGCTTCCTTTTTTTGCTTTATAAGTCGATTCAAATAAAGATGATTTTCCCAGCAGAATTGTTCAATATTTTCAATTTCGGAAATTTTGTGGATATAGCGCGGGAATATTCTCAATTCTTCATGGTTTTCGATCTTTAGCAGATCATCAATCTGATCATCCTTAAACCACCATAAAGTCAAAAAAGGCTCCCTTGGAAATTCTACACCTTCAATATATGGGCAAAGATATTTCTCTTTGAGCTGTGGATTTTCTCCCATGCCATGAGACAGTTCGTCTTCAAAATTGTTTGTCAACACGTCGGACCAATGAGGAATATCAAAATCTCTGATTGCCAGAATTTGTTTTGGAGCATACCTTAACTGAGACAATGGATTGCCTCCTTCACTGAACAAAAGGTCTGGAGCTTAATTGGAAAGTTTTTTATTGCATAGATGGTAAGTGATCAAAGGTTTTGACAAGCAAGATTTTTGTAAGGTTTTTCAAAGATCACAAGCAATAATGATGTTGATGTACCAACGGAATATCTGCAAAATAATAAGGATCTGATATTTACAGTTCCAATTGGATATCTATTGGTTCCAATTAATTCAAGGTCTTGATATTCCTTAGTCCATTTCTGTTAGAAATCTTGAATTTTATCAAAATAAAACCTTAGACACGATATCCTTCAAGAACTACGAAAACCAAATTAAAACATTCAAATCGGGTAATAGTTTTTATAGCTTCTTCAGCAGCTAAAGCCCAACGGTCAAATATTTAAAAACTCACACGGAAAATTTATAAAATACTCGCATACCTTAATTCCTACCATTCCAGCACCAGGCTGGCATAAAAGAATCGACCTGGCTCGTTTACGATAGCAGGGTTGGCTCCTGAGCCGCCAATCACGTCCCACTCGTAGGAATTGGCCACCGTGTACTTGAGGTCGAATACGTTATCCATACCCAAATGGATCGTGAAGGACTTGAACCGGCAGCCCACTCTCACATTCATAATGTCCCACGACGATAGGCGCACCTCGCCGGTATCGGTATCCACGTGATTATCAGCGTTGGAGTGGACCCATTCGAGAGTTCCGAAAACTTCGGCGTTCTGCTGGCCAAACGGCTTTTCATTGTTGTACTTCAGGGCGATCCGACTTTTGAGCGGTGCTATCTGTCCGAGATCATCATCATAGTTATTATCGGGATGGCTGTCTTTTCGCCCACGCTGGTACCAGTTCATGGATATCGATCACCTGGTTTCCAAATTGACCGCCTTTGCGAATCCGGGTGTCATGGCGGCGCTTGCGACGGACATTGCCATGAGTGTACTGTCCGAGCAGGTGGCCGATTCCGCAAAGAGCTTGATGGCCATCGTTGACCGGTTGAACCAGCTTCAGTTCGATGATTGCCAAGCGCAAAAAACGGTGTCGGCGGTCATAAAAGCCGGGTTTGACCCTGAAAACTTTTCCGAAAAGGCGAGCCATGCGGTATCCAGGTATGCCTTGTCAGCCGGTCTTTCCGATCTTTACGATGAAATAAAGAATTTCGGAAATGGCCGCACACCCGGGGCTGCATTGGGATCTGCCGGAGGAACCGTGATGCAGATGGTCAGCGGGTGCCCGGAAGACTTAAGAGATATCTACTTTTCACAAGGCTATGTCTTGGATCATTTGGTGACCAAATTAGGAGCACCGTACCGATCGGATTATGTGGCTCTAATGAGAGGTCTTGTGGGAGATATATTCATAGACACAAGCGCCGGCAATGTCAATTACCGGGTTGAAAAGCCCTGTGCACAAAACCCAGGTGTTGGCGACATCACGTTGAGCCACTTCGTGGACGGTAATATCCAGAAGATGAATTCCACCGGGCAATGTGTGATAATGAACAATCTCAATATAGGATCAAGTTCCTACCGAAACTTAAGGGATTATATTTTCCAGTCTCTGGTAAGTATCGTCAATAATATCATTAACAAGGCACCGTTGAGCGTTGACGAACAAACCTTTCTATCGGAGATACCGGCTCCGGTGTATAGCGCCCTGATCGCCTATGTGGGGTTGCAGGGAGCTGATGCCGATGCTTCAGATATCGCCATGCAGTTTACTGACTATATCGCGGCATACCAGGTATATTACATGATGAACGACTGGAGTGCCCATATGAGCAAAGCGATCAACCTTGCGCAAAAAGTCTACGATGACCAGGCGGGCACCAGCGGGGGTGGTGGTCAGAACACCTGTCATTTTGAGCTGGGGAGCAACTGTAAAGATAGTATCGAAAAGCTGCTTAAAGATTTGAGGGTATTGATTAGAAGGATCGGTCAGGATTACCAGAGCAGCCAGAATGCCCTGGTTCAAAACCTTCAGATCAATGATTATTTCCGGGCGATGTCAAAAGAGCTCAAACATGTTACCAGCAATAAAGTGTCCGGTAATACGCAAAAATCAACGCCGATCGCCGGGCATTAATTCAAACAAAGACCAGCAATCCATATGAATGATAAAGCAATCAAAAAGATCATAATAGCTTTTATCGTATTGTTTTTGTACCCTTCGGAAACCTTTGCACAGGTGCCGGCATTTCTCACCGAGCTTATTACCCAGGGAAACTTCGACCTGATTGCAAACACCTTTCTTCGAATCGGCCTCATCGCCAGCGACAATGGATACAGGGGAGGTGTCATCGCCGTCATTGTGCTGGTGATTATCGGGACCGGCCTTGGTTCCGTAAAGAAAACCCTTATGGAAGACCGGCAGGTTTACCCGTGGATCAACTGGATCGGATCGATCGCTATTGGCCTTGCCATCTACGGCGCTTTTGTGTTGAACACGTCCACGTTTCTGGTTCGGGATCAGACCAACAACAAGTTCGTCACCGTGACTGGAATTCCGGACGGAATTGCCTTTTTGGCGCTTGTGGGAAACAAGATCGAGCAGGGGATCATAGGGATCATTGAAACCAGCGCCACGCCTTCGGAGTACGGTGACGATTATCTGAGCAACCCGCGAGGGATTACCTTTGACGCCATTTCCAAGGTGTTCGACGGCGGGGTCGATCTGAATGGTACCGGGGGAACAGATGCGAATGGATCTTTGAACAACTCAAATATTCAAAATTATATCAGGGACTGTTTTTTCTATGACATCAACACGCCGACAACGGCCATAGGATATGAGGATATCGATTACAATACGGATTTTGTCGCATTGTTGAGCAACGGCGCCAATCCTGCGGTAAGCACCATCTATCACACCAATTCCAATAAAGCGGGCATAACAATAACCTGTCAGGATTCATGGAACCGGTTGAACAGCTATTTTAATTCACTGGGCGACACGCATCCTGGGGTTGTCAGGTTCTTCAAGGAGCGTTGTGCTGAAGCAGGGTTTGCTGAAAGAGTGGTCGGTGCTGTCGGGCCGAATATGGAGCAGCAATGCAAAACCAAGATAACAGGGTATATCCAGAACTACTTTCTCGGCGGTGCTGCGATTTCGGAAAGCGCTCTGATGAAGCAATACCTGATTGCCACCGAGATGCATAACGTGCTTTTAAAAGAAGCACCGGATACTGCCGCAAAATATCTGGCAAACCGTTCCATGGGCTCGCGCCTTGTCACTGCCGGTGTTATGGCCGGTCAATGGATGCCGCTTATCAAGGGCATGATGTTTGCGGTTTTCCTCGGGGCATCGCCATTTTTGATGATGCTCGGGGCAACAGCACTCTATGGTCGCGCCATATCGGTCTTGTTCGGGTTCAGCGTGTTCTTTATCTGCTGGGGGATTAGTGATGCGCTTTTACACCAGTATGCCAGGGATGCAGCCATTTCCGTAATGGAAAGCATCGTCAACGGGCAGTTGGGGTTAAGAAGCATGCTGATGTTCAGCTCGGAGGCGGCCAGAGCCTATGCCTGTTTTGCACCATATCAATTGCTGGCGTTTATGCTTGCGGGCGTGTTTTCAGGCAGTCTCGTCAAATTTGGCGGAACTGCCATGTCCCGCCTGGGGATGATGCAGGTTCAGTCCCTTGAATCTGTTGCAAGTTCCACAAGCAGCAGGGTTTATGACCCCGCAGGCGTTGCAAACACACTGGAAGGTTTGGGAGGCAGCTACATGCCGAATATGGCCAAGCATAACCGGTATGGATTTACCGGTATCAGCCGCCATGGCTATGTCAAAGAGATGACGGAACATGGAACGATCCAGGGTGTGATCGATGAGTTTGGCGGAGAAGACGGCGCCATAGAATCTCAAATTGGCGCAGGCCTCAACACGATCAGGGGGAATGTGGCGTCAGCCGGGGCATACCGTGATGAAGGTAAAAGAACCGGTATAGGGACAATGGGTGTTCATCGAAGAGAAAAAGGCTACGATGTTGGAACAAAGAATAAGTTTTTAGATTATCAGGAAGAACTCCATGGAAACCTGAACGATATGACCACAGCCGGAGGCAAAGCCCGGGACCTTCAGGTCAGCCAGACATATGCCAAAAGCATGGCCGTTGATGAGAAGGGCGGCATGGATTTTCTTGCAGATGCCGAAGAATTCGGGGTGGGTGAAGCAGCGGGACGAATAGGTGCCGGAAGAGATATGGGGATGTCCCCGGATGAGGCCGGAAAGGCTTCAGGATATCAATCTACAACGGATACTTTGATACGGTCAAATACCAGAAGGGACATGGGAAACAAAGTCTATTCGGACACCGTAAAGGCCGGAATTTATAGCAGCACCATAGGGTCTTTCGAAAACAGGTTAAGATCGGACATCGGAAAACACGGATTTCAGACGCCGGCATTGGCTGAGGACATCGCCAATTTTAAGGCCATGAATCCGAATGCGGCAGGGGCGCTCAGCCATATGAGAATCAAAGCGGTGCCTCAGGAAGGAGCAGAAGCTGGGAATTGGGCAAAATATATGTCGGGCCTGACGGGGCAACAGGTGTCTGCTGAAGATGTAGCCGGCGCAAACATAACGATGCTCATGTCTCCCGACGATATGGGCAACCTGCGAACCGATACGTTCGAGGCCGTTCAAGGTCAAAGCATGATTCTGCGTGACAATATGATGTCACGTCAAGGGTCTGTTGATATGTCAACAGCCCAGGCGTTTAAGGAATTAACCGGGAATATGCCCAATGATTATGCGCACAGGATATTTAATCCTCAATATTCAGCACACAGAAGAACCCTGGAGGCAAATGCATTTGAAGAAGCGGCGGCAGGTTGGCTGGGCAAGGCGGGTTTTACGCATCAGGGTTCTATAACGGGTTCGGCAAAGTATGCAGGAGGTTTTAAAATTCCCAGGTGGGTACCGGGAGTAAAAGGCGGTGTAGAATGGATCCATGTCAACAATGAAACCGAAGCCATAAGTTTATTCAGGGCCGATCTAAACCGAATCCGCAAGGATGCCTTAGCAAGTAAGTCACCGGAAGATTATTACAGAACGAATACAAAGGGATGGTTTGAAAAGCAGCGTGAACTGCTGAACCGTAGTAGTCTTAGTTATGGCAAGAGTTCTACGGTAGGTGGAATTATTGAAGGGATAAAACCTGATAAATCCTTAGATGATATAAATTGGTAAAATCACCAGCAATTCAAGGCCGATCAGAAATTATATGTAAAAATTAAATTTTATCTTTCACTTCAAAATCTTACCTTCAAGATAACCTTACAATCTGCAAATCACCATGATATGCATCACATGTTCATAGCAACCCGTTCGGACGATGATATCACAATGTTGTTTGTCATGTCTGTGGTTGGTTTAAGAAAATGATGTGAGCCGATATCTGGGAGTTATCACACGTTTGAAAAAAGGTCAAAATTGTGTTAAATCCATTTGATATATCAGCTTAACCAATCTGTGTGCTCGTGGCAAGATATCTGCTAATGAGATGACCCCTCAAATTAGATATTTTCGTCATACTTCCTTTAGATTCAAATATGCAGTATCACCCTAATCTAATACGAAATATTACGTTTATGGCATCTAACCAAACACCCCCCCAGTAAGTGTGGTTTCCGTATCCTCTATCAATTTAGGTCGTCGTGACCTTCATTTTCTACTTACCATATCTGGATTCGATATGTTTCTTTGTTGTAAGCTCCTGCGGGCTTCAAGGCGTGCGTTTAGTTTGGGGAATTGCTTCATGTCTGTATGGGGTACCCGGATACATTATTTGCATACTTTATGTTATTGTTATTCATCCCATACAGAGGATCGAAAGGCTCTTGTTCCTGGCCGGACTGATCATACGCGAAAGCACTCCTGCCTGAAAACATCGACAAGCTTTAGCCACGGTAGTCTCTACGATATATGTAGGACACACACTGACAGCAAGTTCCCGTAATTTCCTACAGGAAAATCAGAAGGATACTTATACCGAATTTTTCAAATATGCTTAGAATGGTAATAACTGAAATGTTCCCAATATGTTTAATGACTTGTTTTGGAATCGCGTCCTGTAGTTTCAGTCACGGCCTGGGACAACGAAAAGATACAAACTTCGGGATATTTAATCGCTCCGGAATTTTGATTGTTCCGGGTTATATTTAACATATATGAAATTTTAGGAGGATGAAATGGTTAACAAACATAATCGAACAATGCATTATTTGTTTTTCTTTGTCATCGTGGTGCTAACTTTGGGACTGACACAATGCCAGTCACAGTCTGACAATTCAACTGCAACACAGAACCTGTCGTCTATCGCCGGCGCGCCAGAGAATGTCAAATCGCCGACCGTCGAGAATCCAATTGTGGAGGCCGTTATGCCGCTGAGGGTAAATCCGTCAGCCATCGATCTGAGTACCGCCATTGCCAGGGTTGCCAAGGAAACGATTCCGGCTGTGGCACACATCGAGGTCACCCAGCGTCAGGAAGTAAACAATCCGTTTCTCCCGTTTGAGAACGATCCGTTCTTTCACTATTTCTTCGACGTTCCCCATCATATGCCTCACAAATTCCAACGCGAACTTAAAGGACTGGGAAGCGGCATGATCATGGATGATCAGGGACATATTCTGACCAACAATCATGTGGTTGCCGGTGCAAATGAGATTCAGGTGGTTCTATCTGACGGGCGACGCTATCCGGCCGAACTCGTGGGCACCGATCCAAAGACCGATCTATCCGTTATCCAGATCAAGGCTGACGAAAAGCTGCCTTATGTGACTTTCGGGGATTCGGATGAAATGAACGTCGGTAACTGGGTTGTGGCTATTGGTGCCCCTCAGGGTCTGGACCAGACCGTCACCCAAGGAATCATCAGCGCCAAACATCGGCGCGGTATTCTGGATCCCAGCAGTTACCAGGACTATTTACAGACCGACGCCGCCATTAATCCGGGGAACAGCGGCGGTCCCCTGTTAAATCTGCAAGGAAAGGTCATCGGAGTCAACGCTGCTATCGTATCCGAATCCGGCGGATTCGAAGGGATCGGCTTTGCCATTCCGAGCAACATGGCGGTTCATATTGCCAAAGCGCTCATCAAGGAGGGCAAGGTGGAACGCGGCTGGCTGGGGGTGAGTATCCGAGACTTGACACCGGATCTGCAAAAATCCATGAAGCTTAATGCCTCCAAAGGTGCTCTCATCGCTGAAGTAGTTAAAGGAGGCCCCGCAGATGAAGCCGGTCTTCAAAAAAACGACGTGGTAACAGCGTATCATGGAAAAGAAATCCCAGATGCATCGAGCCTGCAAAATCAGGTGGCCAATACATCCATCGGACAGGAAATCACCTTAACTGTTTTACGAAATGGAAAATCTCGGGACTTTAAAGTAAAGATCGGTGATCTTCGGGACGCCTTCAAAAAGCTGGCTGCCTCGCTGAACAAGCGGCTGGGTATGGTTGTACGACCGGTGACTGAAAAAGAAGCCCAGGAATATGGACTGCCAGGATTGAGGGGGGCTGCCATAAAATCGCTACAGACCGACGGACTTCTGGGAAAGGCTGGATTTGAAGTTGACGATATTATCCTCGCCGTCAACGGTCACCCAGTTAGCGATGTGCAAGGTTTCATCGACCTCATTGAATCGCTGAAGCCACACCATTGGGTTCAATTTTTGGTGATGGATCACCGAACCGGTCAAACCGGTTATATCCGGGTGATGGTTAACTAAAACACAGATTAAAAGCCTATTGTGCATTGATAGAACAATAATCTGTTGAACCTAAGTTGAGATTAAATTTTTCATGTACCTTAGGCTATAATGGCTTTGGGTTTTAACACAAACAGATTAGAAAGAGGGTAACATGAAAGATCGAAAAAAATTTTCACTGGGCTATTACTTAATGATCTTTTCATTGATACTGTTCCTGGAATCAATCTTTTTCTCGGGAACGGCTGTCAAGGAAATTCCTTACAGCAAGTTTCGAGACTGGATCCGGACGGACAAGATCCAGAGTGTGATAATTGAACCGGATCGAATCTACGGCTTGAAAAAAGGGGCTGATGCAGCTGGCAGACCCAAAACCGACCCTGTTGCCTCCGAAGAACCATTCAATTTCAAACCCCATCAAAGACACACACCCTGGTATCTTGATTTCGACAAATTGATGGGCAAGCGCCAACAGGAAGGTGATCGCCAATTTGTAGTGGTATCTCTGGAAGATCCAAAGCTTCTACCGGATCTTCAACGCCACGGAATCGATTACCGTGGAAAGATCGAATCCCATTGGCTCTCCCATTTTATCTCCAACTGGATTATTCCTTTCGGGCTCTTTTTTCTTCTCTGGAGCTTTATTGTTCGCCGAATGGGTAGTAGCGGCGGCAACTTTTTAAATCTGGGAAAGAACAAGGCCAAAATCTATGAGGTTGATCCGTCTCAAAAGGTCACTTTCGAAGACGTGGCCGGCGTCGACGAAGCGGTGGAAGAGGTCAAAGAAGTCGTTTCCTTTCTAAAGGAACCGGACCGCTATACCCGGTTGGGTGCCAAGCTTCCCAAAGGTATTCTGTTGGTGGGCCCTCCAGGAACGGGTAAGACACTTCTGGCCCGGGCGGTGGCCGGGGAATCAGGTGTTCCCTTTTTCAACCTGAGCGGATCGGATTTTGTAGAAATGTTCGTCGGCTTAGGGGCCGCCCGGGTACGGGATCTGTTTAAGGATGCTAAAACCAAAGCCCCTTGTATCATATTTATCGATGAGTTGGATGCTGTGGGAAAAAACCGATCTCAGGGCGTTTATATGGGTGGCAACGATGAGCGTGAAAACACTCTTAATCAATTGCTCACAGAAATGGACGGTTTCGATCCTCAGGTGGGCATTATCATCATGGGAGCCACCAATCGACCCGAAGTTCTCGACCCGGCCTTACTGAGGCCCGGACGGTTCGATCGCCAGATTCTGGTAGACCGGCCGGACCTTACTGGGCGCATAGAAATATTCGTGGTGCACACCCGTGACATCAGTTTGAGTGATAATGTGAATTTTCACAGGCTGGCTGCTGAAACACCGGGATTTGCCGGGTCGGAAATTGCGAATGTTTGCAACGAAGCCGCTCTGCTGGCCTCCCGTGAAGGAAGCAACACTGTTTCCCATCATAACTTTCAGGATGCCATCGAACGGGTTATTGCCGGGCTGGAAAAGAAAAACAGACTGATCAATCCCCATGAGCGGGAAGTGGTTGCCTACCACGAATCCGGGCATGCCATCGTCGGACACTTGACTCCCGGAGCCGATCCGGTACAAAAGGTTTCCATTATCCCCCGTGGCATCGGCGCACTGGGATACACACTGCAAACTCCTCTGGAAGATCGTTTTCTAATGTCTCAATCCGAATTGCTCGGAAAAATCAAGGGGCTGTTGGCCGGTAGGGCAGCAGAAGAACTGGTGTTCGGTGAAGTTTCCACAGGCGCTTCCAACGATCTTGAAAAAGTTGCGGATATCGTAAGAAATATGCTCACTGTTTACGGTATGAGTATACACGCACCCAACTTATCCCTTGTGGAAAAAAACGAGAATCCGTTTCTCGGCCAAGGTCCGATGCTTCAGCATCGTTCAGAGAAACTTGAAGAGATCATCGATGAAGAAACACAGGAGATTATCAAAGCATGTTACGAGGATGCCAAACAGATTCTTTTAAAAGAGCAGGATAAGCTCGAGAATATGGCGCACATCCTTTTGGAAAAAGAAAAAATCGACGAAAAGGATATCCTTGACATTCTGGGTCCCCGACCACAGGAGAAGGAAGTGAAATGAAAAATCTCGGTTACTGGTCAGTTGTATCCATCGGAATCGGCGGCATGGTGGGCGGCGGGATTTTTGCAGTTCTCGGTCTGGCCGTTCAGATGGCCGAAGGGGGGGTACCGCTTGCATTTTTTATTTCCGGACTGATTGCAATGCTAACCGCATATGCCTATGTCCGATTATCCGTCACCTACCCCAGTCAGGGGGGAACGGTTGAATTTTTAAATCAGGCATTCGGTTCCGGAATAGTGACCGGCGGGCTCAATGTGCTGCTTTGGTTGAGTTACATTGTCATGCTGTCTTTATATGCATACGCGTTCGGAAGTTACGGAAAAGTATTTTTCCCGACCGCCACCCAAGCGATATGGAAACATGTGCTCATAAGCACGGTGGTCGTCTTCTTAACCATTCTCAACATCCTGGGCGCCAGAGCGGTGGGAAAATCCGAAGTGTGGATCGTAGGAATGAAAGTGACCATATTGTTCATATTCATCGCCTTTGGCATTGTCCACGTTAATTTTCATCATCTGGCTCCGAATACCTGGGCGAAACCCATTTCCCTGTTCGCAGGAGGCATGATTATTTTCCTGGCCTATGAGGGATTCGAACTGATTGCCAATACTGCGAAAGATGTCCGAGAGCCTCAACAAACGTTGCCTAAGGCGTATTATTCTTCGGTGGGATTTGTGATTGTTCTTTATGTGCTGGTTTCCATGGTTACTGCAGGAAATTTGTCCATCAGTCAGATCGTCGCCGCAAAAGACTATGCTTTGGCCGAAGCCGCGAAACCGTTTTTAGGTAATACCGGGTATGCATTGATTGCCATCGCCGCCTTGCTGTCAACGGGTTCTGCGATTAACGCTACACTCTATGGTGCCGCCCGGATCAGTTACATCATTGCCAAAGACGGAGAGCTGCCAGCGGTACTGGAGCATAAGATCTGGAATCGACCGGTGGAAGGCCTGCTTATCACTTCAGCTCTTACACTGCTGGCGTCTAACTTTTTAGATCTGTCCAGTATTTCCTTGATGGGAAGTGCCGGCTTCCTGATCATCTTTGCGTTTGTAAATGCGGCAAACGTTCGCCTTCATCGCGAAACAAACAGTCAAATCTGGATCTCCGCCATCGGTGCCATTGCATCCGTGACAGCATTTGGTGCCTTGGTATGGCGGATCTCTGAAAGCATGCCTTCAAAGCTCTGGCTTTTGAGTGTCATGATCACGGCCGCCTTTTCCATTGAAGCGATTTATAGAGCAATCACGGGAAGACAAATCATACATT
>CAZDAB010000025.1:0-15770 GCA_964502855.1 uncultured Desulfobacteraceae bacterium
AAAAATTTCACGTCGCGTATAAACCAATTTCTTAATTCAACGGCATTGAGGCTAAACTATCAGGTCGTTCCCGGCGCTGAAAAATACCAGTTTGTCAAACTCGGTCCTGGAGGTTCTGTTTCGGGCAGTGTTAAAATAGACATCCTAACCGGACCGCAAGATCGGTTTCAAGGTACAAAGGTAAGGGTGGACGCCCGTCGTGCCCGACCCAAACCGTCTGTCGGCATTCATGCCCATCCCGTAGACGAAGCTTTGACCTTGGAGGAGGCTTTAGTGCCGGTATTACTGTCGGGAAAACTCGGTTCAGGGGAGCCTTGGAAGGCTGAGGTGTTTCTACCTCATCCATACACGTTTTTGATGATGAAGCTCTTCGCATTCAGGGATAGGGTTGACCATGCTGAAAAAGAATTCGGCCGCTATCATGCCTTGGATTTATACACAATTCTGTCGACGACAACAGAAGAAGAGTGGAGATATGCTCTTAAATTAAGAGATCAACATGGAAGCCAGCCGTATGTTTTGGAGGCGGGGCGTCTGGTCTTGGAACATTTTTCCGCTCTTGACCGTCTGGGTATGGTCCGATTGAGGGAAAGTACTTACTATCGGCCTGAATTACAACTTGATGAATTCATGTCGGCCCTTCAGGAGTTGTTTCCCGTAGTGACCGACACAAGTTCAAATGGAAATTGATCGATGGATTTCCTCTCAGAATACATTCGTAATCTTATCGCGGCACTTGCACTTGGGGTCCACGGTAACCAACTATAATAACGGCGAAAGAAGTTTAAAATAGGACCCGAAATCGTCTTAAATCACTCTTTTTGGCCCCAAAAAGAACCTGTTAAGCCAAATAGTTTCCATTCAGAAATGGCCCTTTTCCGCAATCTCTGCGCCTGCCCTGTGAAATGCAGAGCCTATTTCTCTGGGGTCAATCTGCGGAATTACTTGTGCGGTGTACCACTTGTACGCCTCCGCGCAATTCCTTGATCTCCTTGACCTTGCGAAAAATTGCTCATTTCTGCATTGGAAACCTAATTTGTGATCAATATAAATTTATGGATGAGCGCTATTTAAATCTTTTTAAAGATTTTGTTCTTGATTTTCAGGGTATGATTTCTTGGGCCAATAGGGAAGCATCCACAGAAATGAAATTGAAGCTTTTTCCGATTTTGATCCTCTTTTTGATTATCATTCCCGAAGTTGTTTTTGGAGGAAGGTACGGAGTCCTTTTTTCTTACGTATTCGTTGATGGGAAAAATATCAATCTTGAGTTGGTAAGGCAGGGATTAAATCGGCAAAAAGATCGGCAGAAAAATCGCTTTCACTTGATTTTTTATTAAATTTCTGTTTTAATACTGACAAGTTAAAAAAATATAAATCGGCAGAAAAATCGGTAAAATGTTTCATCCAACTCATAAAATGACTCCCCAGATGCCCGAAGCCAGCGGGGAGCTTTCCGACCTTGCGCTGGACGTCTACCGCAAATCCGCATCCTTGGGCGGGGCGGTTGCATCCGACCACTCGCAAGGCGCTGGTCGAGTTTTTACGGCCGACAAACAGCTATTATTCGAACCTAATTGAAGGTCACTATACCCACCCGGTCGACATAGAGCGAGCCATCAACAACGACTATGCAGCAGAGCCGGCCGTCCGCAACCGACAGATGGAGGCCCGGGTTCATGTCGAGGTGCAAAAAATCATCGAGGCAAAAAGTGAAGCCAGCGAGATCCGGGTTTGCACCTCTGACTTTATTTGTTTGATCCACCGGCTTTTTTACGAGCGGCTTCCAAAAGAGCTTTGGATCGTCCTAAATGAAGAGACCGGCGAAGAGCAGGAAGTGGTACCCGGCCATTTTCGGCAAGCCACCGTAAAGGTCGGCCGGCACATTCCACCGGGTCCGGAAGAGATTGCCGGGCTCATGGAAAGGTTTGTTGAGGTCTACGCTCCTGAATCCCACCGGGGAACTGACCGGCTGCTTGCTGCTGCCGCTTCTCATCACCGGCTTGCCTGCATACATCCGTTTTTGGACGGAAACGGCCGAGTGACCCGGCTTTTTACCGGCTGCTATCTGATTCATTCGGATATGGACGGCTACGGCCTTTGGACGATCAGTCGGGGATTTGCCCGGTATCGGAACCGTTATGTTCAAAATCTGGCGGATGCCGACTCCCCCAGACAAGGGGATGTAAACGGCCTCGGGCACCTGACCCAGCGAGGCCTTGACCGGTTTTGCCGCTTTTTTCTGGAAACCTGCATGGATCAGATCACATTCATGGGAACCCTCTTGGATATCGACGGCATGGTGCACCGGCTTCGGGGCTACATCGAACTTCGGAACCAGAATATGGTCCCCGGCGTTTTGCCGATCAAGTCCGAGGCGTTTTTCCTTTTGCGCGAGGCGTTTTTAGCCGGCGAGTTTGCCCGAGGCGAGGCAGCCCGTATCACCGGTCTTGGCGAAAGAACCGCCCGTCAGATTTTGCGCCGGCTCACCGATGAAGGACTATTGGTATCCGATACCCCGAAAGCCCCCGTTCGCCTGGCGTTTTCTGCGGCAACCTCCACGTATTGGTTTCCGGACCTGATTTCATCGAATAGAGTCCAACAGATAGACCTCATTACAGCTATCAAAGAAGAAGCTGAGAAGGTGGTGAACTTATTCTTCAATGAAAAGGCTGAAAAAAAAGATCGACTTTCATGTTTATTTGGAGACAAGCTTCAAATATGAAACAACCTAACCCGCCCATACCCCGGCCGAGGCTATTGGACCGCGCCGAAGCTCATCAGAGAGAAGGCGGGGTAATTCCGCTATATCATTTCACGTAGGAATGGCTACGGCGCAATTCCGCTTTGAATCCCCGCAGTTTGTTGGAGTGAAACGGAAATCCCGCCCGGCGGGGCTGCAGGGAGCTTCATTTTCCAATATCCGCAATGGCCCCGCTGTAAACTACCGGCTCAATCCCCAACTTTTTTAGCTTTGCCGCCGGCACCTCCCCGATTTGGGTAACATATACTTAAGTTGAGCGATTTTTAGCAAAGAGATGTGCTGAGATCTTGATGCATAAGGGTTCGCGAAAACCGCAGGCATACCCGTGGATATGTCGAGGATTTTCGCGGATCCTTGATGCGCAAAAGATCGGCGCAGATCGAGTAAAAAATCGCTCAATTTAGGATAAACTTTGCAGCAATCTTTTAACAGCGCTTTATTCGAGGTAATAAGGGGGTATCACGTCTTTGACGCTAATCTCCCAGCAGGGTTTTAATTGGGATCAGGCTGTCGGTGTGGCCGGTCTTTTGCAGTACGCCCATGATTGATCGGAAACACTCCCGGATGATGGCTGTTTTGGAATTGGGAGAGGACATCTGTGCATCGATGGACTTTAAATCGGCCATCAACTCAGCCAAAGAATCAAAATCCAATCTTTTTTCACCTATTTGGCTTTTTAAATCCGCGGTAAGTCGTTCCACGGCCTGACAGGCGGCTTCATTCAAAACCGGGGTATTCCCGATCACGAGTCCCGGGTTGCCCTTGGTGGTGATCGAGGCCCCTAATTGTTGCGCTTCGGCCACGCCGTCAGCAGTAATTCCCATGCCGCCGCTAAGGGTCTTAATTTCAGCAAGTCCGGTACCAAAAAGATTTTCGGCCGTCCGGGTGGATGCTTTTCGATCGAGTCCCAGCGTCTCACCGATATCGAACCAGGAAACCGTTACGGAAGGATCTCCCTGGGTTTGAAGATACAGTTCCACAAGAAACAGGGGCGACTTTTCTTTGACATCATCCAACGTAAACATTTAATTTACACCTTTCAGGTTAAAGGGCCGATAAAATTCTCCTATGGATCAGGAACCATGAAATGATCGTCCGGATTCGTTTATTAAACTAATCGTAATAATAAAATTTAAGGATAACTTCCGGCCTTGTCAACCAAACCCACCGATCCGGTCAGGTACTTAAACAGGAAATTTAATAGAACCGATCGATTTTACTGTGTTTCTTGACATCCAGATGCACAATATATTCTAATTTAAATTAATAAACTACAACATATTCTAATTCAATAGAATTATGTATATATTATATATAATTTTGCTTGACATTACAAAAGTACACATTTATGGATTAATATAAATTTTGCGGGTCGATTGTCTGGATCGTTTTTAATACTGGGAAAAAAAGACTGTCATGGACAATTCAACGGAAAGGATATCTGAATCAAGAAACATGTTGAAGAAGTATTACAGCGTACAGTTCCATTTAAATGGTATGGATGAGGTATACCTGTTCAAATTGCGAGACATTCCCTTAAACGGACTATGTATTCTGGTAAAAGAAGATTCCCCCGTACTTCACAAACTAAAGATTGGTGATATATTGAATATGGAATACAATCCCCCGGAATCATCGGATTCCCCAAAACTTTTAAAAACCCAGGTCGCGTCAAAAATATCTTACGAACGTTCTACAGGTCATTCTCTCGTGGGTCTGTCCATCATCGACAATCAGGATGGGTACTCGTGATTTTTCGAAAAACAAATTTAATAAACGGCTTCTCTGGTGTACGTGTATCTTATTCTTCGGTCGTCCGCATAACGATGCAAAGATATGATATGCACCGAGTTTAAAAACGGCATTTAGGGAAGCCTTCATATCAAAAAAATGTTCCTGGTTCAGACGACTCCTCAATCCATCGGGTTGACGGCTCACCGAACCGGAATATGTCTTGAAACAAAAGAGGCTTTCAAGACGGAGAGGGGCAGGGTCAGCAATGGCCCTGCTTTTTTTTTGACCTACTTCAATGCTGCCGCATATTTTGAATAACCCAGGCTGACGCTTAAAAAATAATATCCGGTAAAATGAAAAAATACTCAAAAAAAGATGCGTTAGACCTTACCGTTAAGGTCGATTCTGAAGATGAGAAATACGTTAATATTATGAATGAATTATGGCAAAAGTTACAAAAGACTCACCGGTTAAGGCTTGTAAAAAAAAGGCATCATTGGAGAAGATGATTTGACAACTGCCGTCATATGATATTTTTAATAAAGATCGAATTTTAGTGAGGGATAAAACATGTTATATTATATTACCATACTGATAGTTTTCCTGGTGCTCGGATTTGCTTGTATCATCCTATTAAATAAAATTACATATTTTCAGATACAAAAGAAAAAGCGACAAGAAAAGGAGTCTGTGTTCGTAAATAAACTTTTTACTGAAGCTGACCTGAAGTTTGGTCAGCCCTTCCAGATAGGTGACTTTAAGGAAAATCACACGATTAATTCTGAGGAGCATAAAAGTATGGGAAATAACGAAGTGGGTAGAAATGAAATCCGTGCCTTGATTATTGAAAAAATTGACCGTATGTCCGATGAGGAAATGCAACAACTTTTAAAAGAATTGAAGGAACGTCAAGACAAAGAACAAAGGAAATATTCTCGAAAAGATTTTTTAACAATAATAGATTACACTGTGGAGGGTCGACATTATAGGGACTTCATCCAAGACATCAGTGAGAGCGGTGTATTTATTAAAACTTCCCGGACATTCTTAATAGGCCAACCCATCTCGATGACCTTTATGTCCCCGGACAATCAGAAACCTTTTAGAATCATCGGCGAAATTAAACATTCCCAGGAGGATGGCATCGGGGTAAAGTTTAAAATAAAAAGCCAGGTGCAAGAATTGGTATTAAAAAGTTTTGTGGATATGATTCAAAGCGGCTGAGAAATCATATGGACTTGATTCCTTGATAATAACCACATAAAAATTATTAAGATTTGATTATAGGGGATTTGAATGCAAAATTATATAGATCGTATGGTTCGTGCTGCCAAGCTCGACATTAACTTATATGAAGAAGTTGAAGCTGATCAAGGATCATTGGGTCAAGCCATGGGAGTTGTTGTGCTTTCTAATATAACTATCTGAAAAGGTCAATTTACCCAAAGATTTTAGTTCAAGGAGTACCGTTGGATTGAATCTCAATCTATATGGACCGAGCAACCAAATCCTATCTTTTATATCCAAACCGATATTTACCTTGATACCTTCACCATTAATCATACCCTCAACAACTTTCTTTTTGTCATTAGGTTCCAGATCAAATAATTCCTTGCGAAGAGTTTTCAAAGTTTCTGACGCATTCTTCATAAAATCTTTATATAAGGTATCATTTTTCTGGGTTTCCTCAAGATCAATAATCTCCTGTTCGGTTTTGGATACAAGGCCATCCTTTTCGATAATCTCGACATCACATCCATTCAATTTTTTAGATAGTTCATTTTTATTAAATCCACCCTCACCAAACAGATCATAAAACCGATCCTTTTTAGTAAGGATACTTTGTCGCTCCTTTTCCAAACGGGTCAACTTTGATTTTAGATTTTTTAACTTTTTCTCATACTTTTCAGGATCAACCATTTTGACCAATGATTTTTTCTGAAGACTTAAATGCATCATTATCCGATTCCAGACTTTTGTTTCAATTTCTTCAGCTTTAATAAAAGGTAATGGGCATTCTGTTTTACCAGTGGATTGTAGAACCTTTGGGCCACAGGACGCATAATAACAGGAATAATATCGTGGAAATGTGCCATCCTTACGCCTGGTTCCGTTTTTCATTTTGACCCTGCCACCACAACAACCACATCTCAGGACATCCCGTAACCAATACAGGTCCGTTTCCTTTACTCTACGGGTTCCCTTACACACATTAAAATTAATCTTTTCTTGAATCTGATCAAATATCTGTTTTGAAATAAATGGTGGCATGTCAAATATAATCCATTCGGATTCTGGTTTTAATTTTTTGGTTCTGATGAATCTCTTACCAATAATATTACCAAGCTCATCTTTCTTTCGTTCACAAATAAATTGGTTACAAACATGCCGTCCATAATAGGCAGGATTCTTCAACATAGCGCCTATGTTTGCGGAATGAAAGGCTTTCGTTTTAGAGAGAATACCCTCATCCCTTAATTTAATGGTTATATCTTTATAGCTCATACCTAAGTTCAAATACATATCTACAACCCTGAGATAAATTTCTTTTTCTTCCTCATTGACAAGAATCTGTTTATTCTCCTTATCCCAGATATACCCATAGGGAACTTTACCAATATAACATCTTTTATCGGACCACTTGGCTTTCTTGCCATCCTTCATAGTGGATTCAATATTACTCAATTCCAACTCCGCTATGGCTCCAATTATCTGAATGAAGAATTTACCAAAATAATCATCTGTAGTTCCAAGTTTTTCTCTTACCGAATAAAACTTGATACCGTATTTTTCAAACTCATGCAGGAAGTTCAGGAGTTCCCGAAGATTTCTTGCAAATCTTGTTAAACGACTAACAATAATAACATCAAATTTATTAGCTTTTGCATCCTTCAACATTTGCTGAAAAGCTGGCCTCGCAGATATTGCTGACCCAGAAATACCCAGATCTTCATAATGTCTGCTAAATTTCCACCCTTCATATTCAACATGTTTTAGAATATCATTTCTTTGGGTATCAGGAGACTCCCCATCTTTACTGGCTTCACCTGATACTCTTATGTAGCCTACAGCTTTCATATCATCCTCCTATTCTAAATGATATTGTTAGTATTTTAGGTATATTAATAAAACAAGGTAAAAATGAACAGAATGAAGAAGAAATATTAAAAAATATCGGTTTTATCCGGCCTAACATTGAGTATATGACGTTTTCTTTCTTTCCATGATACCAAATATATTGACTTGTTAAAATACATTGTGTTAACCTCTATCGAGTATCTTAAAAGTATTAAGGCACTCTGTAAAAGTTACACAACATTTACAAATTCCATAGTTGTTCCAAGTAGGTGATTATAATCTCCGGCGGTTGCTCGATCAATGTAATGTTCCACATATTCCTTGTCAGCTCCCGCCAGACGGAGCGCCTTCACTACCTCGCTAAGGATACTGAAGGCGTTTCCGTCAATTCCTGTCAGTCTTACTGTTGGACACTCATTCGGTGCTTTCATCTTACGAACCTCCTTCGACCTTCTGTAATAGAATGGACATTTCCCTGGTTATCCCGGTACCAAAATACCAACATTTTAGTTTCTGGGATTTGGGTGAAACACTCATCAAACTTTTTGCCGGTGATACATGGCATTATAATATTATGCTTTTCAGCGGCCCTTGTAATCAGGTGCAACTTTCGGCGATTAAGCATATTAACCTCCTTATTTCGTGATAATCCGTAAAAGATTACCTGTGGCAATAAAAACTATCCCGGAAATGAAAATATCTTTTACTTCGGTTTCTCTTTGAATTTTTATTTTGCTCTTCTGGATTTCGTATTCCTTTTGGATGGCGTGAATAGCCCCGGCACTCAAAACAAAAAATAATGCTACGGAAATAATGATTGCAATCCGTTTCAGCTTCCGACCATAACGAATTTTAACGTAATAGAGCAACTCTTCCAAATTATTCACCTCCAACATTTCAAATGGTTTTAAGATAAGTATCACCTCCTTTTACTTTGCCGATTTTGGGTTAAAAATTTACTCTCACCCATATTTTTTAAAAAATATTGGTCAAATATATAATCTGCTCTAATGGGCAAGATAAAACTTTAACTACTTTGATATCATCCTCCCCATAACCCATTTATTGCGGCAACTTTGGCTGTTGGATCAACATGGGCATAGATCTGAGTACTGGAAAGGGATCTATGCCCCAAAAGTTCCTGAGTCAATCTGATATTTTTGCTCATTCCGTAAACCATAAAACCGAATGTATGCCGTGTTGAATGTAAAGTATAACAGGATCTCAATTTTGCTTCCTTTGCCATCTTTTTGAACATATATTCAATTCCCTGAATCGTGTAATGTCTTTTCTTACGATTAATGAATAAATATGAATCAGGAGCAACGGATTCATTATTTCGTTTCTTCCAATCTATAAAATGTTTCAGATGTTTTGACAAGGACTGACTAATCTCACAAGTCCGAACTCTGCCACCTTTACCATGAACTTTAATAGTCGGCTCCCTGCTCAAATCGCAATCTTCAACCTTTATTTTCCGGCACTCGGTTCCTCTGATACCTGTCGAAAGTAAAGTATCAATGATTGCCCAACTCCTGACATAAAAAGGATCTTTTGTCTTCTTAGCCTTATTACGACAATACGTCATTAATCGCTTGGCCTCTCGCTGACTTAAATACTTATTTTTATCCATAAAACCTCCTTTTTGATACCCTTTAAAAACCCATTTAAACCGCCCTAACATTGAGTATATAAGGTTTTCTTTTTTAATTAATATAAGTTATTGACAAATTAAAAGAGCTATCCTAAACTCCTATAAATAGCTCTTTTAACTAACCAATAATAGTTCAAATTCCTTATGCTCCGGTATTTCTGAACTTTGCTACGTCTCCTAAAAGATTTTGCCCGGATCTACTCACACGACCTTGTAAAGCGATGATCCTTTGATTTAGTTCTGTAATTGTTTTGTCTTTCCGCTTAAGGGTATCTCGCCAGTCCTTAGTTTCATTCTTCAGCTTTATTTCAAGATCCGAATACTTTATTTCCCATGCTTTTACTGATTTTTTCAAATGTTCGCAGTAAGCAATTATAGCCTGACCCCAGTCAATGAGTTTGTCTTCGTCCACTGGTTCCGGCTCTTTGTCTTTTGGTTTGATGATCTTATTTCTGAATGTTTGTTCCCCGGGTATCTCTTTCCAATTTACTTTCTTCCCTTCTTCGGTAATTTGCCTTTGTTTCATACTCCCTTTCTTACCCACATCAATAACATAACCAGCTCTAACCATAACTTTTGACATGATGACCCCGACATCGTGTTTTCTCATCTTTGGGATAATGTTCTTTACTTCCTGAAACACGTCTTCAGTCGTAAAATACTTTTTACCAGAATCCGAGTAAACACTTGCTACGTCCTGAATTGCCTTCATGATATAGCAACGTTGTGGTAAATCCAATTGTCTATCCATTTAGTTTTACCTCCTTCCTAAAGGATCTTGTCAAACTATAACTTTTACTAACTGTCCTGCCAGATCTTACTGACCCTCCTTTTCCAACGAAATAAAAAGAATTGGCCACGTTCGGTCGAGTGAACTTTCGGTACTTTCGGCTGTTGAAAGGTAATTCTTCACAGCCTTTCTGGATCAATAATTCTACAATTTTTTCCGTTACTTTTTTTGCCATAAACCACCTCCTTTTGGTTAAAAATTTACTCCTGACCTTACATACTCAATGTAAGATCAGGGTAAACCTTTAACTACTTTTTACCGTTGATTACTATTTTGGTTTCGATCTTTATTGCTCCCGTCTTTTTCAGTTCTTTCATGTAATCCTTTACTTTGCGTTTAGCCCATGCTTCGCCCCAACCTTTTAATACGGCTTTTTCAAGTTCTTCGGTTGTTGCGCCCTTTTCAACCATTGCGTCCAGTTTTCCTTCTCTTGAATCAAGACTTCTTCCCGCAAAACTAACTTCTTTTTTCTTCGCCATTTTATGGCCTCCTTTTTGGGTTATGGGTTTCTGTCTGCTATATGACGTCTTCAGTATCCAGCATCAGGATAAACCCATATACCTGACCTACTCAGGAAGATTGCTTTCGCCGCCCCTCCTGCTTATTCATTTCATAAGATCGAACAGGTCCACTGCACCAGAATCCCCTTCGCCGCTACCTTATTTAAATTACAATAAAGACCGGCAAGGCCCGAATCTAAATTCCGTTGAACTTATGAATGTGAAAGTTTTATGAGAAAAGTTATGTGGACTTACTATCTGGATGATGATCAAAAATCCTTGCCGCCACGGGATTATTGATGGAAGAATTCACTGAAACTATCCGACCGTCCGTCACGGACCGCATCGGGGCCATAAAGCAAATGGGGCTGATGACTTTGGATTTCATCAGCCCCATTGCCCCGACCCGGCCTTTAATGGCGGCAAAACCAGGAAAGAAACCACTTAAAAAAGTGGTAAAACCCGATCGGGACACTTTCAATTTCGTATTTTTTATTTTTGCCGCCATGTTGTTCTCCAAATTGGATTTTTAATATAATAGACTTTTAATAAAATAAAAAGTCTGGTATGGCGAGGTATTACCGGGAATTACTTGGATATTGAAGATTATCTGTTCTTCGAGGAATTTTATATCCTATTGATTTCATTTTAATTTATGTATATTTTAACAAAATCTGTTAAACTTTTATTATAGATTTACTTCGATTTTTAGATTGATTCGGTCATTCTGCGTTATACTAAGATATACCAATAATTATTAACATTTACAATAAGTTATTGGTATGTTATAGTAGGATATTATGAAAAGAATCGGTCTTGCTATAAAAGTTAAACCTCATTTCAAGGAACTTCTTATAAGGTTGGCCAAACGGGAGAATCGGACTCTTTCTGGATTCATCAAACATATCTTGAAAGAATATATCCGCAACAAATACGGCATTAATCCAGACCCGGAATAATGTCATTCATATCATCAAATGAGTCCCCTGAGTCCGTTATCAGTTCTGGTTTTTCGTAAGAATCTTTATCAATGTATTCTGGCTCGGGATCGCTTTGTTTGCGACCCCAAGGCCATTTGAATCTATCCATAAAAATTGCTCAAAAACTTTTCTGCTGCGTTCTCATCAAATTCATTTTCATCATAATCAATTCCGAGACTTTCACAAAAATTCTTTGCGGCAATAATCGGGTCCTTTGTCTTTGCGTGTTGTTCTTTAATTTCCTTAATCAAGTCTGGTCTATATTTTTTCAAAAATGCAATCTTTCCGTTAGTGTCTGCCTCATGCCATTCTCTCGGTAAATTCTTCATTGTGTTTTTCTCCTTTTAGTTTATTAGTAAATCCGCTTTATTTTCGATATCTAAGTAACCGTTGATCACCTATGAGCCGTTTATTTCTGTATTCTTCGGCTCGTTTTATTTTACTTCGATATCTTTTCGATTCAAGAATTCTTCCCTGTTGCTCCGGTCCAACATCTTCACGGTAACAGGCTTGCTCAAATGAATCAAAATTATATTTTATGTTATTGACAATTCTACTTACCTTTCTTGCGTATATGCTATAAACTGTAACTTTCCTCTTTGCCATATCAACCTTTTTGTTAATTGTGGGGCTTCAACCATTCGGGAAGTCAAGGGGAGACTTCATCTCGCTGATATCGGCCCCACAATTTTTTTAAATATAGCGGGTTTTTTGGGAATCAGTTCTATGCAAAATAAATCTCTCCGGGTGGTTAGTTTTCGATGGTCTCACCACGCCGAACTCACCCATCTTTTTGCTTTGATCAACAATTCTGTGACCATCCATGCTCAGGACTCCAATAACTTTTTTGTTTTCATCCAGCACCTGAAATAAGGCCTGATCGCTGACCATTTTATAGAACTTGAACTCTGCCCGAAAATAAGTGTATTTTGAAACTGCCATGATTTAATCCTCCCCCCATATACCCGTTAAGACTTTCTTTAATCTCTCAATTCTCAGAACACTCTTTGGTTTCTTTTTAGCCAGCAATTTCTGGTAAGCTTTTTGCCGGTCACGAAGTTCCTTGTCCTCCCTGGCTTTTTGCTTCCTCATTAAAACAATTCTGGGTGAAGTTAAATATTTGCTGGTCGGTTTTCCCGCTTCGGTTAAATAATCCAATGCTTTTAAGAATTCGGTTTGCGTGATCCCGGGTAGATAATTTGTAAGGATAACATTTTCTTCATACCCCAGCCGTTTCTCCAGTCTTTCAAATTCACCTTTGTCGATATAGAAGGTACTCTTATTATCCAAAAATAATTTTAAACGGTTAATGGGAATTTCGTCATAAGTCCCGTCAGGGTGAATTTTCCGTCTGGCTGCCGGTGTAAACCAGAATCCACCCAACTCTCTTGCGAACTTGGTAATATCCAGTTTTTTCTCCTTGATAACCTTGTTAAATCGCTTTGATAATATGTCGTGAACTACCAGAGTATTATTTTTTTCAAGTTTTCGATTATGTAAGATTTCTTGTCCTGCTTCACCTAAACCCAATGATGCAGGGGTTTTACTTACATCTGTTGTTTTCAATAAATTCCAAGCCATAATAGTTACTCCTTATTTAAAAAGTTAGGCCCCCCGGTGCTGAAGAAAGGATGCGCGGCGAGATGGAGGTCAAACCGCGCCAGGCTGTTCGGACACCGGGGAGCCCTTTATTGCATTACCCGAACAGCCAGAATGCCATCGGCTAATTTGCCAATGGACTTATGCCAAGAGTCGATGAAGCCCTTGGACTTTATCCGAACAGGAAAGGTTAGAAACCTGTCCGAAACTGTTAATAAGAATTCACCATAACATTAGCAACGTCACCAAACTCTTTTTGAAGATTCAACGCTTGCATGGCGGCATGGCTTGCGAAAGCGCCTTTATCGAATTTAACCTTTACATCATTTTCACTTGAAATCTTGATAGTCGATATTTGACTTTCAACGTAAAAGGTATCTCCCACATGACAAGATTTTTGGAAGTGATCTTTCTTGTAATCCTTCAAAATTTTTGATGCTATTTCCGCTTGTTTTTCATTCATTTTTAACTCCAAAATAACGGTGTTTTTTAGTGAACCCATATAAAGGTATTCATCTTAAAATTGAACTCATTCTACATATGTTTAAACTCGTTCTAAGCCTGTTTTAAGCCTGTTTTCAGACCATGTTTAAGGTATGTTCAGACTATTGATTTCCTCTTAGGGTATATCTTTATATTCATCTTCTTTTTTATCTCCTAAAAGTGGTTCTATATAAGGTATTTTTTGCGTCAAACCGATTTCTACAGACCTGTCTATACCTGTTTTTCTATATGCAAATAACGGACAATCTTTAATACTACACTTACTCACCAAACTTATCTGATCATTCGTACACCATAAGCAGTATTTTCTAATAGCTTTATCCCTTTTCTTTGGATTCTGCTTTCCCTGCCCAGATCTAAACTCATATAATGGACACTCAGTAAAACTGCATTCCGTAACTCCTTTTTGTGAATACCCCGAACAGTTCAAGCATTGTTCACGAATTGCTTTCCTTCTGTTGAGATTTACTACCCTCTGTCCTGTCTTACTTTGAATCTTGACCTTCATAATGTTTATCAATTTCCTGTATGAACCATTCCGCCGTATCCCTGACCTCTGCCATAATCTCAAAAAGTTTTTCTTTGTTCTCAATGTTATAGTTGGCCTTTTTCAGATTGGTTTTACAATTATTCATCTTACGCAGTAACCCTCTGTAGGTATTCATTGCTATGGACTGTGAAGATGTTTTACTGGTTTTACTTCCACTACTTCCACAATAATACCGATATCTCTGAAGGATAGCATTCTTGGAATAAAGGATTTTGTCTTCTCCAAAACATTTCTTTTGTTCTTCTTCTAATTGTTCAGCGGCTTTACTCAGATCTTTCTTATCCTGTTTGGAGATAATGTCCTTCATCTGGTTGATAAGCGATATATTACAGACTTCACACCCTTTCATCCAGTTGGGTTCAGAATTTGCTAAATTAGTATCCTCAATTATATCAATATCTTCCACCGAAAAGGTTTCCTTTTTTGCCTCTTTCTCTTCATTAACAAGCTCTTGCGCAACCGGTTCCAGCTCATCTAAATTGTCGTTAAAGAAGTTAAATGCCTCTTCGGGCATATCATCTGTAAGATCATTCTCTTCTATTTTAAATACAATTCTGACAAACTCCTTTTGAAGTTCTTCCGTACTCCTTTTACGAGTAACAATTTCCGGCTCTTTTATCATATCCAGTAAGATAATATCGTTGTTTATTGCCTTTATGGCTTTTACTATTTCTTGTTTTGTCATTTGTCTTCCTTCTCGATAATAGTATTTGCTTCCTCAACGAACAAAGGTAATATGTTTTCGGCCTTTCGTAGTCCTATTCGTTTCAGATCCTGTTTGGCCAACTTGATCATCAAATTGTTGAAGTCTCTTTTAACAATGAACTCTTTTTCGAGTGTCTTGATTTCTCGTTCTAACTTATAGATGATTCTTTCAAGTTGATGTTTTGCTTCATTCATTGCAAACTCTCAATAAAGTTCTCAGATGATTTTTGGATATCTTGTCTGGCCATTTTGCGCAACTCATTACCAATAAGCGTAAGGCAGAGTTTAGTTATTACGTTGATGATCTTGTCCTTGTCCTCTTCGTTGAATGTTTCGAAATTCTTCCTGATAGATTTGATAAAATTTCTGTTTTCTATGAGTTTGGCTTCGTCCATTTTATTGGCTCCCTAAAAGAATTTTTTGATAATATTTTTGAAAATACTGTATGTTTCCGAAAAGTTCAGTTTCAAAAGAATTTTTTTGTAATAAAAATTTTGTTGTCTGATAGGCCAAAAAAATTCTGGGATTATAACTGGGGTGGTCCCCTTCCTGACACCGAAACAAAAGCCCTTGTTGTTTTAGCCCGCGCCCTCTTTTGTCTTTATAATATCCCTATTTCTGTTGTAAACCCTTGCTATACTTGTGTTCATCTCGATTTCCTTACTTTAATTTTTATGTAAAACTTAAGATAAACCCTTTATTTTATAAGGAATATCATAGATGTAAGGAGATAAGAAATACCCTTTTACCCCTTGGTCTCTGCCTTTTGGCTTATTCTATTATAATACTATTGGTTTAACCCTTGAATAACCCATAACGTTAAAATGGCCTTATGTCCCTTAATATCTTTCTACATTGTAACAACTATGGAATGGGATGTATTATTTCCATATTCTTTTCAGGTTCCCTTGT
>CAZDAB010000026.1:0-13115 GCA_964502855.1 uncultured Desulfobacteraceae bacterium
CTTCCTTTCGCTGGTCCGAGCTTGCTAGTGTGAGCCTTTCAATCTTCTCCCCATCATATAAAAAATATTCTCTCAACCCACGGTCAAGGATGCCTCCAACAACATCGGCGATTTCATTGGGATCTCTAATGGTTGTTGCGTTTCCGTCCTCGTTCATCGTTACCAATCGAACGGACTTGTCCTCTTGAAGAACCTTTCCATAGTCTATTATTCCGAGTATGTTTCGCTCAATTTGATATGTCTTACCAAAATGTCTGAATTCCAAATAGACACTTGCTTCAACAGGTTTCTTGTCTCCAATCCTGGCTTCCATCTCCGGATAATTTACCAAGTATAACTCGCGATCATCGACTTGTGCATCCTGGGTTAATCGTTTCTCTCCATAAAGGCAGAATAATAGAGCACGGTAGAGCCCAGTTTTGCCTCTGCCATTTTCCCCAAAGACAACAGTAACGTTGCCGGTTGGCCCCCTCGCAAATTCAATTTCCTGGGTTCCTCGGAATTGCCGGAAGTTGGTAAGTTTCATTTTATGGAGAATCATCGAGAAACCTCTTTCTCTTTAATGATTTGCCGTACAACTCCCTTAAGTTGCTCAGTAACTGACATTTCCGGCATCGATTCAGCAAATTCAAGGGCACGGGCTGCTAACTCCTGAACATCTGATGGGTAATTTTTGAGCTTATCTCTAATAAGTTGATGTGTTTTGACCATACTTAGCTCCTATCCTTAATCTCAACCGATTCCATAACTTCGTGATAAATATCCCAAGGCCTGCTATCAAAAAGATGCAACATCTGAAATGCGTTTACAATTTCCCATATAACGGCTCGAGCCTCGAATTCATTTTCAGCACTGGCGGCGAATTCCGCGAATCGAGGCATCTCTCGACGAAGCATGCCAAGATCTGAATCCCTGCGCAAATGCGCATAATTAATATCGGGCACAACGACAAAATCAAATACATTCGCTCGAATTTTCCCATCGCATTTTCTTAAGATTCGTCCTCGGCGCTGAACAAACTCTTTTGGGTTAGTCGTGCTGGCAAGAAAAAATGCAGTCTGTGTTGAGGGGATGTCAACCCCTTCGTCAAGGCAATGGATCGCGATCAGCACCTGTATATCTCCGATAGCAAACTGCCTCAATACTGACTCGCGATCATTCATTGAAACGGTGTGCACAAATTCGTGGCAACGCAGCCCCAAAGCCGCCACTGCTTTAAGCACTTCTCTATGCTTGCCAGGCGCGCAATAGATGAGTACATGCTTGAGCTCAGTTTCAACTTCTTTGCATTCGACTATTAATTTTTGGAGTTCCCTAATCAATAACGGAATCTTTCTCTCAGCCGCTGAAATTATTTGAGCTCTTTGTAAAAGGAGTCTCTTCAAGCGTTCCTCGGCTTCTGCATCATGCTCTATTTCTCTACCGGCAAGCGAGGCAATCTTCCTTGATAGATTCTCATAATTCTCGCTTTCATGGTCTGTAAGCAATGTCAAAATCGGAAGATAGCGATAGGGTGTCAGATACGGCCCAATGGCTTGATCCAAAGGATATTCAAAACAGATATCCGTGAAGTAGTCCAAAAGCGTTTGTGTACCTTCCTGGTCATACCACCGACGTGGAGTAGCTGACAGACCTAAACGCATAGCGGCTTGCGGTAGCAGAGCATCACGCAGGCGTGGTGCACCCAAACTGTGGACTTCGTCGGCAATTAATATGGTGCTTTCAGATGGAAGCCCTTGTATCGCTTTAGTGAATCTTTTTGTCGCTGCGGTCTGGTGAACAGCAAGAATGCAAATACTTGGCAACACGCCTAAGCGATAGTCCTGGACCTTGGAACGTACATCAGTTGACCACTGATTATGATTGCCGCTACATAAAATAGGAAAAAAACCAAATTTTTCACAATGCTGCCGCCATTGTTCCAGTAAGTGAAGATAAGGTACGAAAACTAAGACGGCCACATGCTTTAAAGCATCCCTCCTCTCTGCGGCTGCAGCAAGTGCCGTAAACGTTTTTCCTGTCCCTGTGGCCATTTCAAAAATGCCTTGGAAATTCTGTTGCTTCCAACTGTCTATTGCTTCTGTCTGATAGGGCCGCAATGCAAAAACAGGCTCACACATCTCTATTGAAGGTTGTGCATTATCGCTTTTACGTTTTTTCCCCGCATAAACCCATGGCCGCTCAACTGTTCTTAAACGCACGATCTCTTGCCTTATTGCCTCAGGCAGTAGGAGCACCTGAAATTGCTCGTTTCCGTCGCACCAAAGTTTTACCAACCGTTTATAGTGCTGTTTAACATAAGGACGCTGCCCCTCCTCCCATGATTTAAAAACTGAGAATGCCTCTCCATTGAGAGAGCCTTGCGCCGAATCATTAAATGAGCCGTGGATCGCGACCATTTCCTCAATTTCGTCAATAAAGACACCAACTTTGTCATGATAGTCACCTGCTGAATTAAAATCCCTTGTTATTGCAAAACGGAATTCAATGACACCATCAGCGACCATCCATGCAAGAGCATTTAACGTGTCTTTTGAGACTGCCTGAGCAAGGTCTACAATTTGTTTGCGCAGTATTTCGCGTAATACACTATCGCGTTTCGCTCTATTGCCAAATTGCAGGGCTTCCCAGTCTGCCATCTGCATTATGGGAGAGGTAACAATATGAGCTCTTCCCCCATTACTGACAAGTTTCACAACTCCTTTGCATGCTGTTTTCAACCAACCCGATGTAAAAAAACCTACACCCCGCCAATATTCATGCGACTCTGCAAGCAAGGGTGCGATGAGTTCCTGCACAAGATCATACTCAGCACTATCATAGACAGGATGTAGCTCAAGGTCTCTAAGCATCGACTATCAACTCCTTTAGAATAATTTCTCTATCTTTTATCGCAACAATCTGACCAGTACCGAGCATGACTGGTGTAAGACTTTTTTTAATGACCCCATCCTTTACAAGCGAATTTTCAAATGCCGCAAGATTTGCCGACCCGTTCCAATACCGAACTAGAAGCGTGCCGATAAGAGCTTCAAAACTTTGAATTCCGTGCTCATTGTCCCTCGGTAAAAAGGCTTCCCGGGAGTTTCCAAAAATCAGGAAACGCTTCCCTTTTGCTAATAAATCCGCAATCATGGTGTGTGACCAATACAACCCAGACGGTAGCTTTGGCATCGTCGATGATTCTAACAGATTGGAAATGCGTCCAAAATACCTACCAGCCCGTGCCGCGCTTTGATATATTTTGAGTGCGAGGCGTTCAAGTTCCTGCTGCTTGGATTCATCCCACTCAAGAGTCTGTTTATGGATTACGCATCCAGGATGATATATACAAATATTGCCATCGTGACTGACTGAATAAACTTGCTGTTCCTTATAACCGAGCTTTTCAACGAAGCGCTCCTCGAGAACCTCATAAGGACACGGCTTTTCAAAATCACGAATAAAATCGAGAATGCGTCTTTTTATCGAAAGTTGACTCTTTTCTTGACTATCATGGTTTCTTGCCAAACTTGGATAGCTCCGAATGGAAAAAAAATCCTCGGTGAAATGTTGCATTACGGAATATAGCATTACCGGACCATCAATGCCCAAGGATTTGCAAGTTACCAGCTTGTCGTGAAAAATCCTGTCAACTGAACAGTGTTCTTCTTTAGTAAGCACATCTTGAATATGCCTAATCAATGGCATTACAAATATTGGATCAAGTTCAAAATTGTCGAGATGAAGGTAACCCCAGTCAGCTGTTCGAATCACGTTGGATACTCGCTGGGTGAGGTTGTAGAGCTGATAATCCTTAAGGTAAATCCTCTCAAGACAAAACTCTCTGACATCCTTTTGTGAAACAGGCCCACCTGCATCGCGTACAAAGTTTTCGAGAGCAATCGGTACAGGAATTCGCTCTGTGAATCCTTTTTTTAGATAGATAAAAGGCAACCTTGGATAAGCAAGCTCAGGATGTGTTGATTGTCTCAAACATGTGTAAAGAGCAATTTCAGAGGGGAATGCAGCTTGTTGGCATCGGGTCGAAAAGTGTGTGAATGCGCCATAGGCTGAGACGAACGGCACATCTTCTTGGAGCACTTTAAGGAGCCATGTTTCCACGTCATGTATTAGGCTTAGAGGGATGACAATTCTATCTTTATGCACGAACGTTCCGCGGTCCCAAAGCAGTGCATTTTTACTGCGATCTAATGCCGCATGGATATTTCGTTCCAAAATACCAGGACGCCATTTTCTCGCATGTTCTGTTATCTCACTAAAGTGCGCAGGCCTGCCTATCTGCTTAAGCACTGTATCTAACATTTGAGTAACACTGCTAAATCGAATTCTCCATAAACCCACCGAGTAGATACGATCTTTATGAGCCCTGAGTCGTCTCCTGCAATTTTTTACCACGGCGTCCAACAAGGCATCAGATATATTTTCTAAGTGCAGTTTTTCGGGTACTATCATAGCTCTTTTGATTAGAGCATTCTTCAGGTGTTCACGTTCGACACTCCAAAGGTCATCGGAGTGTCGTTCATCTGCGACGGCTATAGCAACATCCACAACCATTCCAACCAGGTAGCGTATCAGCGACTGGGAATCAACATGACTGATAATCCCGTCCTCTTGGAGTAGAAGGCTGGCATCTTTCCAAACTTGGAGTTCGGAGAAGAATGAAATTAATTCCGTAGCATAAATGAGTTGATCACCGCCCTTTCCTTTACATAGCAGGGTCTTGGTCAATTCATCTAATGCAACCATCCCACCGGTCTTTTGTACAAAGGCCACAGCTGCATTAATCAGAGGACGCAATCTTTTTTGTTGAAATTGTGTAGCTGCTTTTTTCCCCAACGACCTATCAAGCTGACGTACTCGTTCCCTGGTCAGCCCACCGATTCTTTCACCAATGCGATCTAAAGTCATTGGGGCGCAACCCATCATCCCCTTGCGTAACATGAACGCATTAGCTTGCTTCTTAGACCGGCTAAGTTCGTGGATCCACTCAACAAGCCACAAAGCTGGATTTTCAACATCAGCGAAGATACCTTTCTGGTTGGAATTACTTGTTTGGTCAGTAGAAATGCCCCTGAGGCACGGCGCAGAAAGTAGCTTTAATGGATTAAAATCAAGGCAATTGTCTGAAATCTCAAAAGCGAATTCCTTTATCCCCGCCTGAATTCTAAGTATTTCATTTGCCGTTTTTCGTCCGCAGTTCCGACAATTGAGTAGCTGTTCTTTATCCAGCTTCATATATGACGTTAAACAAGTTACGTCCAGATCATATAATACGTGTGCGCCTCTGACGCTCAGGATACCCAAAATAGCGTCAAAAATTTCAGTAGGAGCATTATCGAAATCCAATGCAGCTCTCGGTGCCTGAGAGACTTCATGCTTACATTGAGGCCGAAGCTTTAATTGAAGGCTCTCAATTTCAGCAATCGTCTTTTTACCGCAACTCCATGCCTGCATGAGATCATCACGTGTCAAGTTTAACAAAGCATCCAAATCTTTAACATCAAGATCTGCCAAGACCCGCTTAGCCCTGACGGATATCTTCTTAGTTAAGCTGTCAAAATCATGGGTCGCCGGACCGATTGCCCTATTAGCTCTGCAAGCAGATGATTCTTGCATTAGCGACCTCTTGAATCAAATGATTTAATTGCGTAATTTCGTTCCATCGCTATGCCTATTTCCCGAAATTTTCATGACGCTTCAGCCACTCGTCAATGGATTCTCTATGGAAACGCAGGTGACGACCCACTTTCTGGAAGGGAACTTTACCTTCTCTTACCAGCTTGTAGAGGGTTGATTTTGGGATTTTCAGATAAATGGATAGCTCGTCAATGGTTAAGACGTTCTCGGGTTGATTTTCCATGAGAAATACCTTTGTTCGGGAATATTAGAAACGTTGAAAAGATATCGTTTATAAATTACAGTTAGTGATAGTTCTTGTCAATTGATTTATGTTAATAAAACCAAGATTGGAATTTGCTATGTCCGAAAATGCTTGTTGACGTCAGATTATAAGTTTCCGTGGGTGTAAGCTTTTATCCTCCATGGTTCTTTCACAAATAGCCTTTTGTTTTCACCACCTGCGAATTCAATTTGAAGTGATTTTTATAAATACGTTCTATTAAATAGAGCTATACTTAACCTTAAGTGTAAATTATGAGTTTTCGTGTCCTTGTACGATAGGAAAAGTCAAATTTATGGTCTAATCGGAACCTTATGCTAACTATCACCATCATCCTGAAATTCCATGTGATTTCTATCAAAGTGAATAAATATTTTTTTTAATCTGGTGATTCGTCTGAGTTTACATAGCATGTACAAGACCCGTGAACTGGAGGGTGAATCAGTTGTCACATTTTTTGCACCAACTGGCGCCGACGGGAAGATTTATCAGGTGGAAGCCTTCAACCTCTATCCCATAATTTTTATCGGATACCGATTTAATTTCAAACGTGGTAATCACAGACGTCAATATTCCATCAATTTCTGAGCAAGGCGATGGAGCTCCGGATTGGCAAGGGCGGCGACTTTCTTTTTTACGGTGCGGGAAAAATATTCTTTTTCGGTTTTAGTTAGCAATTCGCCTTTCAATTTCTTCTGGAACAATTCCTTTTGTTTCGGCGAAAATAATTGAGACAGGGCGTATTCAAGTGATAGCTCCTCATGCTTATTTTTTAGCTGTCTTGACTTTTCAGCATCTTTTTCAAAATAATTGTTGAACATCTGTTTCAGCCTGGATGGGTCAAGGCGCCGCTTGCCGAGACGGACCTCATTTCCGTGCGCTAAAAGATGTTTCAATTCTTTCATGCGGGCTGACTCTTTCTGTGATAAGGTTTTTTTTAATTGGTTCGACCAGGCAAACGACAGATGGTAATATTGATATAGGGCCAATGATAATAACAGTAAAGACCTAAAATCTTCTAATTCCCTTTTTTTTGTGAAATGCGTTTGGACCTGTTCGTAATCAAAATGATAGTCCCTGGCAGCATTGGCCAGCAAGACGGCAAATCCCTCCCATAGTCGTGTGTCGTTGCTTTTAACGACCTCGGCCAAGGTTTTATTGGCGTCAACTTCCGGCAGGGCCTCCATCAAAGGAAATCCCAGTTGATTTAAGTTGTCCATTAATTTTTGGTCAACCATAAGGCGATTCTTTTCTAACTTGATTTAAAAAATACTCAAGATTTACGATAATCCGATTTTCGGAGATGTCGTAACTTGCAAGCTCTTTGACATGCTCTTCAACCCGCGGAAGATCGATGCTTTCTTTACGTGATCTCATCAACACCAGGCAATCTTCAAAATCAACCGCTGTTCCACGAAAAAGTTTGCTGGCGATCAGATCATAGGGATTTAAAATACCGATATAAAGATGAGAAAACTCCTTAAATAGCGTATGGTTTCCCTTTTCCAGGGGAGATTCCAATAAGTCTGTCGTATGAATACGTTGCCCCATAAACAAATCAAACACAAACAGGTTTCCACTTTTGTGCCAACCGGACCCTGTTTTCTGTTTATAGCCTAAATCCTTCAAAATTTTGATCAAATACCGGTACTCCTGTTCAATCGGGACTATAAAATCAACATCCTTAGTCGATGGCTTGATATCCATCAAAGTCAAAGCGGTTCCACCGCAGGCAACCAGATGGACTTTACGTTTTAAAAACGCATTCCATTGTCCCAACAATTCTGTTAATGTCTGTTTGTTTAGCCTATATTCCATTTATTGTACGTTTTAATACAGTTTTATGTATATATCAGTACAATCAATTGTATCAATACATACAACATAAGTTTAGTTTTGTCAAGACACATCTTTTATATAATCGAATCCATTAACCCACGTTTTCTTTGTGGGTTTCGAGTTCATTTTTTAAGCACCTTGTATTCTTGGGGTCGAATTGCATTTCGAAGATGATATCAATCAGCTAAAATGAGAAAATAAGGACAACAACAAATTGCTGCAATAATTTTGAATAAAACCGGATTAGATTATGTTGAGCCTGGCGCTCATCTTGAGAAGAGCGAATGCAGTTAAAAAATATGGGCATCCTTCTCAAAGGTTATGCAGATCCAGGAAGCGGTTGTGTATCACGAATCAACTCCCCGTTCACCCAGATTTCAAGGTTCTCAAGTCTCCCACGCTGCTTTTCAAGCTCCCGTCTTGCCCATGGTGCCCATTTCTTCAACTGTGGGAGTAAGAAATATCCGCCGTTCTTATCTCCGATTGCAGTATATTTTCCCAAAACTACCCCTCCGGCAGTCAGCACACATACGAGGGCAGCCCGCTCCTCATGGTTGGCACAATTCTGACATTCCCTTAATAAAGCTCCCGATGGGTCCAGCTCATTAGTAAATTCACCAAAAGCATCAATTTCAAGCCATTGGTCGTACAGCCAGTCAAACTTTTTACCGCGTCGAAGATGTGGCATCATCTCGTAGCGGGTCACAGGCACTACGACCCCCAGGAATGCATTCGGAAATGCCTCGACGATATTTGTACCGGCCCAGACTCGAGGAAACTGAATTTTGCCATTAGAGTCGGAACAAATCGAAGCAATCTGGTTACCGGTATCAAATCCAGCCTTCCGGAGTTGTCTCCCAGTTCCACGGACATGAGAGAGACCAGGTTTGCATCTGCGCTGAAAAGCCCCGAAAGTGAACAACCTTTCGCAGGATCGGGCCTCCCAATGCAGTTCGGACAAAATCGGCGCATCAATTGCTGCGACCTCGGTTTCACCACGACAACCCAAAATCTCAGCCCGGCTTTCCCAGAGAGAGCTTGCTAGGCCAAGACTTAGTTGGCCATTTACAAGCCGCGCAACTCCAGTGGTTCGTCTAGTCGCTGAAAATCCTACATCCAAACCGATAATATCCAAACCTTGTCTCTCCAAATAACTGCCATGCATCAAGGGATACTGCATAACGCCGGCCATCGCGGGGACACAACCACGTGGCAGATGAACTTCACACTGTCATTTCCAGAAAATCTCGGCATGGTTGCATGTCTGCGTGAATGGAGATTATGCCTTTCCCCTAGCATTATCCCGACGAATGAGCGCTCTCAGTTCCTCTTCAATCTCCTTCGGGTTCCCAGACCATTTCACGTATCTCTTGTCTCTTTGAATTGCCAACTCATTAACCATTTTAAGGATTTCCTCGGATGAACCAACCATGAGCGGAAGAACCCTTGTCATTCCCGAATCGATCTCTTGGCTCAGAGCGGCGTTCATCTCTTTCGTGGCCCAAGTTTTTCGGAGAAGAGAAGGCGAAACGACTACAATCACGAATCGAGAGCATCGCAATCCTTCGTTGAGCTTTCCAACAATGCTGTCTCCCCATAGAATTTCGCCGCGATCATACCAGCATCTAATTCCAACCGAATCAAGATGTTTGTACAATGGTTCGGCCACACTGACCTTTTCTTCACTCGCATGACAGATGAAGACATCCCAACGTTCGGGAGATACATGCTTCAGGTCAACAACAACGAAGCGGATATAGGGACCAATCTCGGTCAAGACCGTTGCAATTTGACGGAACGCACGTTGGGCTTGGGCTTGGCTAGTTAGGATGCGAAAACTCTCATATTCTTGAAGTGGTACGTGGGCGAACAAGATCTGGAATTCGTCATTGAAGTGATTCGTTCCCTCACATATACGAAATGGGGCACGTTCGAGATACTCAACGGCAAGGTCTTCTCCTCGGGCGCGCAGGATCTGACGAGCATTCAGCATAAGGGATTCGTGCTCTTGTTCTTCAAAGGCATCCTCATGGATCTCGAAATCGCCAGCTCCGCTTCCTTGATATAGAGTAATCAATCTGACCTCCCCTTTCTTTTAGGCATAACAATTTTCACCGCGACGAGGGAGTCGAGTCCGCTGGAGAAAATGGTTACATTCGCTTATTATGTTTACATCTAAACCAGCGGTAAAGCGCATTCAAATTAAGGCCTATCCCAGCAAAGTTTGGTTTGACTTCAATAACATCTTCTATATCATTACCATTCCTGGAAGGAGCTGATATTTTTCTTAATAAAACCACGTCAATTTCTTTATCAATACAAGAGTACATTGATTCAACATTTTTAGAGACATCCTTTTTTTCCACACTATCTGGGAATCCATTCCCCCGCAAGACCTGATCTGTCTGTGAAATTTCCTCATATAATCTGGATACCATTATTTTCAGAAGCTCTGCAGCCTCCAAGACGTATTCTTTGGGTTCTAATCCGCGATTTATACATTCTTGAGTTACTTCCTCTAAAACCTTCGCAATTCCGTGAGTGAAAAAAGGACCAAAGTAATTCCAATAAACTCGTCGTGGGCTCCCCTCAAATTTTATCCCAGAATACGAAATATCTTTACCGTAAAAGTCTTTAATCTTTAGCTTCCATTCTGCACAAAACATTCGCCATTTAATTATCCGGTCTAAAATATCTTTATCTAAACTTTGAACAATGCGTTTAGTCCAAGGATATAGTGCAGTTCTATTCCCTATTATCTCAAGAATTTTCAAAATACACCTTAAAAGCATTTAATCTCGGCAGTCAGTGGCAGCCAATGTTTTTACAACTCTTCATAAAGATAAAAATGGCTGATTTCCAAAAAACATTCTAAACCGGCCGAACACAACCTATAAAATGCATTGCAAATTAACTTAGCCAATATTGTTGGAACATTTTCCAGATCATTCGAGAACCTGGAGAATTTTTTTAACAAGTTCCGGCACCCCATCTTCTGATCGCCCTGCCAATCTATCAGCTAGAGATGGTGAATGTCGTAGTAATGTTTCACGATCTAACTCATGCCATATTGGCAGAATCGCTTTATCGCCATTTGCGGTTTCTTTCGCAACTAAACCGTCCAATTCTCTTTGTGGCCACTCTTTGGAAAGGAAATGAGGGCTTAAAATGACAACACCGTACTTGCACTTGCTGAGCCCATCATCTATTTTTCTCCTTAAACTATCACCAAGTTTTATGACGGCTTCATCAAACCAGACTGAGATGCCGCTATCAATCAAGGCATTATAAAGAGGGCGCGCTATGGCATCTTTATCCTCTGATGCGTGAGAAATAAAAATATCATATATCATATTATCATTATGGTGTTCCGTGGGATGTGATTCTTTTTCTAATAGCATCCAACCTTCAGCTGTAATCTCGAATTTAAAAACGAATGAATCATTAAGATCTGAAGGTCCATCAGTTCTACGGACTAAATTCCTCTCGATAAGTAATCGGAGAATGTAAATAAATTCAGCCTCATCAGACGCCCAAGCGAGAGGAAAGTCGATTTTGGGGATAATTTCCAGTGCTTTGCCGTCAAATTCTGCCGATCTGCCAAAAGACCGTAGCAGGAGTAGCTGCTTATCTATAACACGGTATGTTGGCAGTGCAGGCTCAATGTCTTTAAGTGTACTCGAGTTGATTTCAGGGATATTATCACCCGAACCTTGTTGCTGTCGTATCCATGTTGAAAGCTTGGAACTCAGTCCTTTTCTTTCAAGCATTGCCACAGCAGTCCTAGTGATGGTGTACTTTCCACAGCGAGCACATTCAAGTGAGAAACGTTCACCATAATCCCAGATACGCACATTTTGTCTCTCAAGCTTGCATACTGGGCAAGACTCTATAATATTATTATTCATGATTATATCGTCAATTACCTAATGATCGCCCGGGCTGAATAGTGTGTGGCTTTTCTCACACATCCTCGTCCAACCCAATGTTGTCGATTTACCTACCCTCAAGAAAAATCAAATATTTTTCCACCATATTCGAGGCAGACTTTCTTGCTATATCAAGCTCATGATTCTCAGCAGAACGAAGTTTACCTACAGCCTTACCTCTATGTCGTCCTTCTTCCAGCGGCTGGGAATTTGCGAGATCCCCTATAATGTCCCACTCCTTGTTTGTAATGTACAGTTGTTTCATGGCATTTTTTTTCTTACCGAATCGAGCAGATAGAGCATCCCTGATTTCATATAGGTGCACCAGCTCATTTTTTGGATCTTTTACCGCCATCTGGTAGCTTTTGAGCATTTGATCAAGGGTGCTGTCTATACTACGATATTTAGCTACTGTTTCAGAAAACCACCTTTGCTTATCCAGTCTCTCTTTCTTCGAATCCGAGACAATATTTCCATCTTTGTCTCGAACCATTAAATCCACTGGCTTAATGGACACTTTCATTACAATGGGTTCAACTTCTAAAAATGTATTCTTAGTTCCATCATTCCGCAATTCACTGCGACTCGGCTTATTTAAAATAAAATCTCGATGAGATATAAGTTGTACGGCTTGCAACCTAGTTTCAATCAAACGGGTTAGATACTCATTGATTTCTGGATGCTGCGAATAGAATAACGGTTCTATTTTAGCAAAAGCGACACCATCACTTATTGAGAGCTCAAACCTCTCGTCTATAATATGTATTGGCTCTTCAAAATAGTTTTTTGGTGTATATTTCCACTCAAGTTGAACTTCAACGACTTCAAGCATAATTTTTACCGGTAACAAATAAGAATTTTTGAAACGCGAAGCCGTCACAAAAAAATCGAGTTGAACAGAAACGCTTCCGTCTTCACAGTTAGTGTGGAATTTTTTCTTATCATGAATAGGATTTTTCATCCGGATCGAGCTGATTTTTGAGGGTAAGTATAGTCAGATTTGATTTCAATTGCAAGAATAAGGGATATTGAGCTATATGGGTTATATTTTCATTTCAATGGCGCACTTTTTCTGTCACTGCGAGACCATCAATTCAGTGGGTTAGGCCACCCTGTTTGGGCTTCATTTTTTTGCCAAAAATTTGCCAAAATTTGAAAAAAGATGGGTAAAACCCGGTAAAAATGGTGAAATCAGCGGAAGCGATGAAAGTTTATAATTGGTTGATTTAATTGTTTTTAATTTACTTTTCGTTGCCTATTCTTACCAGTTCTTTTTGCCCTGAAACCGACTTCGAATCCGTAGGCCGCAGGTTCGAATCCTGCCGGGCGTACCATTTATATTTTATGATTAAGGGATATTAGGATTATAACCTGATATCCCTTTTTTATTTTTTTCTCAGAATGCGTCAATTTTGCATCAGTTAAGAACAGATTCTGTACAAAGG
>CAZDAB010000026.1:13215-15690 GCA_964502855.1 uncultured Desulfobacteraceae bacterium
ATAAGCGTGTTACAGAAGTTGTAGAACATCAAGCGTCAATGGCATTAAAATTTGATCTTGCCATTCGCAAATACGTTGGTAATAATATTCGACCTTTAATGTATAAGTTGGTGGGTGAAGATGACTTTGTGCCGGAAACCATGTCTACATCCTATGTGGCGCGAACCATATTTGAGGATGTGAGAAGTGAATTCCCAGACTATATAATAAAATTCTCTTCGGATAATCCCCGAAATCCTTCCAACCAGGCAGGACCAGAAGAACTTAAAGTTATTGAATACCTAAATAACAATCCCCATTTGAAAAGATGGCAAGGAATCATATCAATAAATGGCAGACAATATATGGGTAACTTCAGCGCAAGACGTATGAAAGAGTCTTGCCTGCGTTGCCATGGTGATCCAAAAGATGCCCCTGCCTCGTTAATAGAAAAATATGGATCAACAGCAGGTTTTCATCGGCCTATTGGCGAGATAATAGGTCTAGATACCGTTGCAATTCCAATGACCAAAGTCAGCCAAAAATTGTGGTTGGAATCAATCAACACTTTTGTATTCAGTGGGATCGGGCTTATTCTCTTTTTATTAGCGATTACCCTTGCATTTAAACTTTTAATCATAAACCGGCTTTCCATAATTACACAACACTTTGAAACTGTTGCCAGCCAAACAGACTACTCACAAATTGAGCCTATTAAAATAAAAGGAAGTGACGAAATCAAAACTCTGGCTTCCAGTTTTAACACCCTGACGAATAAGCTCAGAAAATCTTATTCCTCCCTGGACATGCAGGTGAAAGAACGGACCCGGGAACTTGAAGGAAAAAATGAACAACTCAAGCAAGAAATTGATGAGCGCAGGCGAGCTGAGAAGGCCTTACGAGAGAGCGAGACAAGGTTCAAAGAGCTGTTTAAAAACATTCACAGCGGAGTTGCCGTATATGAAGCGGCTGAAAACGGCGCAGATTTTGTATTTAAAGATTTCAACCGGACTGCGGAAAAGATCGAAGGCATAACAAAGGAAGAAATTATCGGAAAAAGCGTGCTGAAAGTTTTTCCAGAAGTTAGAGATCTCGGTCTTTTTGATGTGTTTCAGAAGGTCTGGAAATCAGGTCGGCCAGAACATTATCCTGTCAGCTTATATCAAGACGGCAGCATTACCGGTTGGAGAGAAAATTTTGTTTATAAGCTTCCTACCGGTGAAATCGTTACAGTTTATACAGACGAAACCGAACACAAACAGGCTGAAGAAGAAAGGAGGAAACTTGAGATTCAGCTCCAACAAGTCCAAAAAATGGAATCTATCGGCACACTCGCAGGTGGCATTGCCCATGATTTTAATAATATACTTGGGATAATCGTCGGTAATACTGAGCTGGCAATGGATGATGTACCCGAGTGGAATCCAGCAAGAAATAATTTGGAAGAGATTCGCACTGCCAGCTTGCGAGCCCGGGATGTGGTGAAGCAAATCCTCGCCTTCAGCCGCCGAAGCCCACAGGAAATGAAACCCGTTAGGATTAGCCCGATTATCAAAGAATCTCTCAAGTTATTGCGATCCTCAATTCCAAAGACCATCGAGATTCATCAGGAGATTTCAAGCAATTCGGATACCGTCCGTGCAGATCCGACACAACTCAACCAAATCCTTATAAATCTTTGTGCCAATGCAGCCCATGCCATGAGGGATAAAGGAGGCGTGTTGGAGGTGGGCATGGAAAATGTAAAACTTGATGAAGAGACAGCAAGCCATTTTCATGACCTTCTCCCAGGAGAATATGTAAAATTGACCGTAAGTGACACAGGACACGGCATGGAACCAAAAGTTCTGAAGCGAATCTTTGACCCCTATTTTACCACAAAAAAAGTAGGCGAGGGTTCAGGGATGGGGCTTTCTGTGGTTCACGGTATAGTAAAAACCCACAGAGGTGACATCTTAGTAGATAGTAAATTAGGGGTTGGAACAACCATACAAGTATTTTTTCCCTACACTGAAAGTGATCCCCAACCGAAAATTGAAATCCCGGTTGAGATTCCAAGAGGCCTTGAGAGAATACTTTTTGTTGACGATGAGAAAGCTATGGTTGACGCAATTCAATCGATGATCAAACGCCTGGGTTATGAAGTGACTGCAAGAACGAGCAGCATTGAAGCCCTGGAGGCCTTTCGTGCAAATCCTGATAGATTCGATCTGGTCATTACCGATTTTACCATGCCCAATATGACAGGTATGGAGCTGGCTAAAAAACTCTTAAAATTGCGCTCTGATGTACCTATAATTCTTTGTACCGGGTACAGTGATCAAATAAACGAGGATAAGGCCAAAGGAAATGGAATTCGTGCGTTTGTAATGAAGCCTGTTGTATTGAGTGAAATTGCAAGCATTATTCGCAAGGTGCTGGATAAGGAAATAGAGTAATACCTGAATCTTGATGAACTCGTAAAAAGTCCGATTTAGACGGTTTCGTAAAAAGTTC
>CAZDAB010000027.1:0-15252 GCA_964502855.1 uncultured Desulfobacteraceae bacterium
TTTTCTTTATTTTCATCTGGTATGATGTGTCCCTTTTTCCCATGTATCTGCTCATAGCCGTGTGGGGCAGCACGCGCAAAGAGTACGCGGCCATGAAGCTGACGCTGTATCTTTTGGCCGGCAGCGCCCTGATCCTTCCGGCCATTATTTATCTCGTGGTCAAATCAGGATTAAATACATTCGACCTGGTGGCGCTCATGCATCCGGGAACCTTCACCCCCTTTCAGCAGAAATTTGGGTTCCTTCTTCTGTACATCGGATTCGGCATTCTGGCGGGTGTCTGGCCGTTTCACACCTGGTCGCCGACGGGTCATGTGGCTGCGCCCACCGCGGTGAGCATGGTCCACGCCGGTGTTCTCATGAAAATCGGCGCGTTTGGTGTGCTGCGTGTGGGTATCTTCCTTTGTCCCGAAGGCTGGCAGTATTGGGCGCATCTCATGGCGCTCCTTGCCGTCGTCGGTATTGTCTACGGTGTTTTTGTGGGATTGAGCCAGACCGATCTCAAATTTGTTATCGGATATTCCAGTGTTTCACACATGGGCATCGTCGGTTTGGGGCTGGCCACAGTGACCGTGGAGGGGCTCAACGGGGCAGTCTTTCAGATGTTTGCCCATGGGGTGATGACGGCGCTATTCTTCTCATCGGTGGGCTACATTTATGATAGAACCCACACAAAAAACATTGCGGATCTCGGGGGGCTGAGCCGGATCATGCCGGTGGCCACCGGCTATTTTATTGTGGCGGCACTCACCGGTATCGGTGTTCCCTGTCTGGCCAGTTTCTGGGCGGAACTCACGGTCTTCATTTCTTCCTTCAAGGTCTATCCGGTGTATGGAACACTGGCGGTCTGTGCCCTGGTTGTGAGTGCGCTGTTCATCTTGCGGGTGGTGCAGCGAACCTGCTACGGGCCGAAAAACGATCGTTTTGCTCATTTGGAAGATGTCTCTTTCCAGTTGGGTATTCCCAGGATGATCCTGGTTTCGGTCATCGTAATTTTTGGTCTTTTTCCTAATGTTATGCTTGACATGATTCAGACGGCATCAATTCCTTTTGTCAACGGGTTGCCATGATGAGTTGGATAATTTTCAGTCCTGAATTCTACTTTTTAATGGTGGGCACCGTATTTCTGGGTTTATCCATGACGCGGCGGGTCAGACCCGAACAGGTCTATTTCATTGCCCTCATTTTGGCCTCCGTAGGGGTTGGGGTGTGCCTGGCATGCGTCCGTTTGGTTGGAGACCTCTTTTTGGGGACGTATCGTGTAGACCTCTTTTCCCAGGTGTTTAAAGTCATGCTGTCCATGGGGCTGTTTCTGGTGGTGTGCCTGTGTACCGAGCTCGAGGGGATCGAGGAGCGGTTTCACCCTGAATTCTACTTTTTGCTGAACATTTGCACCTTGGCCATGATGATGCTGGTCAGCAGCGTTCACCTCTTGACCATATTCGTTGCTCTGGAGCTTTCCAGTTATTCACTCTACACGCTGGTTTTCCTGAGAAAGGGACGGGACCGGGGAATCGACGCAGGCATCAAATATTTTTTGATCGGAGCTTCCGCTTCATCCATGATGCTTTTCGGTTTTGCCTTGCTTTACGGCAGCGTCCAGACGGCATATCTGGTTGAAATTCTTAAAATACTTCCGGGTGTCATTAACCGGCCGGTGGTGATTATTGCTCTGATTCTGCTGCTCAGCGGATTTTTCTTCAAGCTGGCCGTCTTTCCCTTTCATTTCTGGGCTCCGGACGTTTACGAGAGTGCCGCCAACCAGGTGACCACCTATATTGCCACGGCTTCCAAGGTTGCGGCAATCGCCATTCTCATGAGAATCGTCGCATTGAGCGGCGGCGGCAGCACCTATCTGGTCCATATCCTGGTGACACTATCCATCGTTTCCATGACAATAGGCAACCTGGCGGCGGTTGTCCAAAAGGATTTAAAACGGCTGCTGGCCTACTCCAGCATCGCCCATGCCGGATACGTACTCATCGGAATTTTGAGCATGAATCCGGACGGTTACGCCGGTACCATTTTTTATGCGCTGTCTCTTTTGATGATGAAATTCACCTGTTTTTTGGTGGTGGTCAAAGTGGCGGACAACGGCAGAAATTTGGATATCGAACACCTGGCCGGATTGCATCGCCGTTCCCCGATTTTGGCCATGGCCCTAATGCTGTCGCTTTTCGGTCTGGCCGGTATACCGCCCACCATTGGATTTACGGGCAAACTTCTGATCTTCACTGCAGCCATGCAAAAAGGTTACTTCACATTAGTGCTCATCGCTATGATCAATGTGGTCATTTCCCTTTACTACTACCTCCTGGTGGTCAAAGCGGCCTACCTTCTGATACCCGGAAAAGAATTGCCCGATCTCAAGGTATCTCCTTCCATAAAAGTATTGGCCGGATTATTGATTTTCGGGATGGTGGTGGTGGGAATCTTTCCCAACTATATTATAGAGTTATCCAAAGCCGCCGCCATTGTTTTATTGTGAGAAACCGAGCGCGGGTTTCAATAACAATTTGATAATATAGGAAAAAAGTTCAATGTGTGGTTGTTTTTAGGACTTAGGCGATCAATTTTGGGTGTAAAATTGACGTGTTAATGAAACTAGGCGTAACTTCTCAATAAGTTCTGGTGTATTAAATGATCATATTGACCCGAATCCATAATTTATTGAGATGTTACAACCAGGCACAGGACGGACATATGCAAGAGGGGGTGCAGGTAATAAGGTAATCGTCATGCATGGTCGCCCTCCGGTTCGTTAACGGAATGCTATCTTAAAAAAAAATACCCTACCCCTATTTTTTTCTTGAAAATGATAGGATATGCATTATTTTTTTTTATATTTAGGAGACAGGTCAGCCTGTGGCATGAAGGGATTGATTTTTTGGATAAAGCATTGTGCTTGTCAAGAAGGTGCCTCTTTGCCTTGACCTGATCCGGGAAGATTCAGCAAGATAGGTGGGGGTTAGCTGCGCCACCGTCAACCGGTGAAAAATTTGGACGGATTCTTCCTCCCAAGTTGGCCATAATGCGGCGTGAAGCGTATTGAGACCGGGTTATTGCGCTGGGAAGGCTGGTTTTGTCCGATTACAAATAAGGAGGCCCTATAGGCCGACACCCCCAATAGATACGTTGACATATTATATTGTTGATTCTGGGAATTTCGGACAAATGGAACGGAATAATCTGGAATTGGCTTGTAACAGCCTATTTATTGATAAAATTAAAAACACATTCAAGGCGGCGGAAGTCGACCGATTCGCCAAGGTATATTCCTTTTCGAAACAAAGGACATCCGGCCCGGGCTCAGGGTCTTTCCAAGCCGCCGAACCACTCATTGACCAGGACGCTGATGCGGTTACCGTTGCCGGCGACCTGTTGATCCCCCCTTTGTCGCAAGGCCGTTCTCAACCAGTTGAAATTGTTAAACACTTGGAAAAGACGGTCGCCGACACGATTAGTGATTTAACTTCCCCTTTTATTCTGCGGATTGATACCAAGCCACATCGCCGGATGGATATCCATGACCTTTTGGAGTCCATGGGCGGGCCAACCCGAAAAAAGGTCCGGCTGAAAACGCCATTCCAAGGAAAATTCCCGTAAGCGCCGGATAGCGTATGGCGTCAGCGGGTTTCTTGTTTCAAAACCATTGATAAACCATTACCCTAATAAGGAGGAAACAGAAATGAAATTCAAACCCTTAAATGACAGAGTGATTGTTACCCGGGTAGAAAAGGATCAAAAAACCGCCGGTGGGATTATCATACCGGATACCGCCAAGGAAAAACCCCAGGAAGGAAAAATCGTGGCCGTCGGACCCGGCAAGTTCGATGATAAGGGCAAGCGGAGGATTCCCATGGAAGTCAAAGAAGGGGATCGAATCCTTTTTTCCAAGTATGCCGGAACGGAAATTAAAATCGATGGGGTTGAGCATATTTTCATGAAAGAAGACGATATTTTAGGTGTATTAAATTAATCAAATGAGGTGAGACCAATGCCTGCAAAGATGAATCCATACACATCCAAAAACAATTCTAAAAGAAAACATGCCCTTTGGATGAATCAAAAGGAAATGGCTTCAGCTCATGATTGGGTCTTTCAAAATTACCGTGAGAAAATTACAGCTCATGATTCAGAAAAGCGCCAATATGATCGCCACGAGTGTGGACGGGAAATTATTTGTAAAAGTTATGATCCTTTTCATGATGACTTTAGAACCATAAACGCCGTTGCCTGCGACATCAATACAAAAGGATTGATATTTATAACAAACCAGCCTTTTGAGGTGGGTGATCCGATCTTTATAAGGGTAAAAAAACTTTTTAGAGAAGAGCGCAATACTGAATTGCATGAAGGTCTTCATGCCCAGGTGATTTTCTGCCATAAGACTTTCAATCAGCAGCATGACCTTTGTTATCAAGTGGGTGTAGAGTACTTTTCATAGTTCAATCTATGAGTCTGTTGATTAATGGTCTTTTCGCACAATCTCTGCGTTATGCTCAAAAAATAATCCTCGGAATATCAAATATATGCCTGTGGTTATTTTTTTCGCATGCCTTGATCTTGAACGAAAATCCTCATTAATCAACAGACTCATCTATCATGACCAAGGAGGCCGAAAAATGACTGAAAATTGCTGCCCGGAATGCGGACATCTGCTTTCAAAAAGGCGTTTGGAGTGCTTATATTGTGGATGGTCGCGATACGATTCCCGACTCCGAGAATCTCTGTTTGATCCGGAAGATTCGCAGGAACACCACGGTATCTATTCAACGGATTATGATGATATTGATCGCCTTATTGACACACTGCACCATGACACTTTTGAAGGATAACAAGAACAGTGTCGAGACGGTAGATTCGAAATTAAGCGAATTTCAAGGCAATGAGGCTGAACTGCAAAAAAGGCAGAGCGCTTCAATGGAAAAAATCAATGTATCGATGATCCGGCATGTCCGTCAGGTCGGGGATGAGATTGGCGCCAATGCGGTTCTGGTATATGTGGACGTGATTAAATCTCGAGCGATTTTGAAAACGTTGCTCCAGGAGAGCCATTGCATCTTAGCCGCCATGGAAAAACATGTCCTGGACGAACTAAAAACCCTTGAAGGAAATGATGACCGGATCATTCAGGTCCCATGCATCTGAATATCCCCTTTCAAGCCCTAACCTATGTGTGCTCCAGCCCAAAAGACCGGGGAACCCTTTTGTCAATTATTCGGTCTCGAGGCAGGGCGGTGGTTTTTAATTTCGAAGAGTCTATGCAAGCTATAATGCGGGAACGCACAAAGGACAATCCAACAGAAGGTGCGATCCAATTTACCACTCCCAAAAGTCGCCGGGCCAACCTGCGAAGTATGTTTGAGATTTTGTTCCCGGATGGCTGATTCTATGCTAACCCGACACATCCCGTATCATACATTCTTATTGAGATGGCAAATGTTATGTATTATCGATTTTCAGTTCAAATATCATAGCTCTTGAAACTTTTAAATTAGTGTCTATATTAAACCCGAGTTTAGACAGGGTAACCTTCTGTTAAAATTGTATAATTATGTGAAATAGCGTTTCGGTTGTCTGATTATTCTTATTCATCAATAGGATAGAATCCTGTTTTGAAGTGCGGAAGGAGAAATAATATGGCTGTAGATGTTAAGCAAATAGAAAAACGGGTGGAAAAGGAGAGTGTTATTATTCATCGAATACGCAGTGAAATTCATAAAGTCATTGTGGGGCAGGAATCACTGATAGACGGGCTTTTGATGGCCCTTCTCTGCAATAATCATATACTTATTGAAGGTGTGCCCGGCTTGGCCAAAACACTTTCGGTTACAACGCTCTCGAAAATGATTCAGGCGACATTTAGCAGAATCCAGTTTACGCCGGATCTGCTGCCGGCCGACCTTATCGGAACCCTTATGTACAGTCCGAAATCCGGTGAATTTACCACAAAAAAAGGTCCCATATTTGCCAACATCATCCTGGCTGACGAAATCAACCGGGCACCGGCCAAGGTGCAAAGTGCTCTGCTGGAGGCCATGCAGGAACGTCAGGTTACCATCGGCGATGCAAGCTATCCGTTGCATGATCCTTTTATGGTTATGGCCACGCAAAACCCCATAGAACAGGAAGGAACCTACCCTCTTCCTGAAGCACAGGTTGACCGGTTTATGCTAAAACTTAAGATCACCTATCCTAAAAAGACCGAAGAACATGAAATCCTAAAAAAAATGGCTCGTTCCAACCCATCACTCCATGTGGAACCTGTTATTACCCCCGAGGATGTCAAACGGTTGCGCGAACTTACGGATGAAGTTTATATGGATGTTAAGATTGAAGAATACATCGTCAATCTCGTGGAGGCGACCCGCAACCCGAATAGTTACGAGCTTGATATCGGGCAGTTAATCCGTTACGGTGCCTCGCCGAGAGCATCTATTTATCTCGCCATGGCGTCTAAAGCAAATGCAATAATTGAAGGACGGGGTTATGTGAGCCCTCAGGACGTTAAAACCGTTGCCATGAATGTGCTCCGGCATCGAGTCATCGTTACCTATGAAGCAGAAGCTGAGGAAAAAACTTCCGAAAATATCATAGAAAAGATTCTTCAAACCGTTGAAGTGCCATGATTTCAAAAGAACTGGCAAAAAAAATACGCTATATCCAGATTTACACCAGTAAGGCGGTGAATGATTCCCTTGCAGGAGAATACGAAAGTGTTTTCAAAGGCCGGGGTATGGAATTTGATGAGGTGCGTGAATATCAGATCGGCGATGAAGTCCGCTCCATCGATTGGAATGTGACCGCTCGCATGGGAGAGCCGTATATAAAACGTTTTGTGGAGGAACGCGAACTGACGGTTATTTTTCTGGTGGATTTATCAGCCTCCGGTTCTTTTGGGAGCACACGCCAGTTAAAAAATGAAGTGGCCGCTGAATTGTGCGCCCTGCTTGCATTTTCAGCTATAAAGAATAACGATAAAGTCGGCTTGATTGTCTTTACCGATCAAGTTGAAATGTTTATTCCGCCGGCCAAAGGTACAACCCACGTCTTAAGGCTTATACGGGAACTTCTCAATTTTATGCCGAGGCTGGCACAAACCAATATCACCGCCGGTATGGACTACCTGGGACGAGTGTTCAACAAACGGGGCGTTGTCTTTCTCATCTCGGATTTTATAGGAGAAGGATTTGAACGACACATGCGAGTGATGAGTAAGCGGCATGATCTTATTGCTGTTTCAATTGCAGATCCCAGAGAAATAAGATTGCCGAACATCGGACTAGTGGAACTCGAAGATGCGGAAACCGGAGAGCAAATTCTGATTGATACGGGAAGTGCAGTCATTCGCAAAACCTATGAGAAACTGGGGGTATCGCGGCAGATATATCTAAGAGACCTCTTCAGATCCATGGATGTGGACCAGATAGAAATTTTTACAGATAGGGACTATTTACTTGACCTTGTGAGGTTTTTCAGAACCCGCGAAAGACGGTCACACAGATAAGCAAAACATATATTAGATTAACGCAGGTGCCGGTGAGGTTTTTATCCAAATTCATTTTAGATTTTTTATAAGGTCACCCATTGATCAGGGATAGTAACAAAAATGTTAAATAGGCACAGGAAAAAGTCGTTCCTTTTTTACTTGTTGTGCGTTCTTGTTTTGTTGTCGTGTCAGACAAAAGAACATTCCGGCATGACAGAAAAAAAGGATGAAATGGGTATTCACAAGATATATGAACGCGGACCCCTGACTGTCATTTTCGATATAGACAGAAAAGAGATTTCCATAGCAGATCGTTTAAATTTACATATCCAAGCCATATCGGATGAAGGTTACGAAGTTGAATTGCCCGGTTTTGGAGAAAAGCTGGAACAATTTGGAATAGTAGACTATCACACAACCCGTCCTGAATTGACTGAAAACAACAAAACAAAAATCACCTGTTCTTATATTCTCGAACCTTTTCTTTCGGGTGATTACACCATTCCTCCAATGAAAATAAGGTGTTGGAAAAAGGAAGAAAAAGGGTCGGATAAACATGAGATTGAAACGACGCAAATTGTGATCAAAGTGGCATCCCTGTTGCCGGATAAAATGGAAGAGATGAAGTTGCATGATATCAAGTCCCCTGTGGATCTCCCGCGATCCTATACCCTATGGATATGGTCAGGAATTATTGGTTCAGCCATAGCGGTTTTTGGGCTGATAACCTTTGGTATCCTAAGAAAACGCCGACACGTCCAAATGGCATATGCCGAGCAAATGATACCGCCCCACGAACTGGCGTTTAAAGAGCTGGAACAGCTTTCATCCGAACACTTGATTGAAAAAGGTAAGATTAAACTCTATTATCAAAGAATCTCTGATATTCTCCGCCGGTATATCGAAAGCCGTTTCGGGATAAATGCTCCGGAGCAGACCACCGAGGAGTTTCTGGAAGGACTCGATACTCAACATAATTTTCCTGATAAATATAATGTACTACTTAAGAATTTTTTGACCTATTGTGACCTTGTTAAATTTGCCGAACATCAGCCGGCTAATGAAGATATTGCAAATACATTAGAAAGTTGTAAAGAATTTATTTCCGAGACAGAACCAAAGGATTAATATGCATTTTGAATCGCCATGGGCATTTTTGCTTCTAACTGTAATACCGCTGGTGCTGGTGCTGCGTAGACGGACAAAAAAAAGAGGTTCCATCCGGTTTTCATCAATCCGTAATGCGGCAAAAGCGGGACGTTCGGTTCGTCAACGGTTATCTGCGTTACCCTTGCTGATTCGCATCCTTGCGATAATATTACTAACGGTTGCTCTGGCAAGACCTCAGACAGGCCGTGAGCAGATAAGGGATATCCGCAAAGGAATTGCCATTGAAATGGTTGTGGATCGATCCGGGAGCATGGCGGCGGAAATGGAATATAAAGGGCGGAAAATGAACCGGCTGGAGGTGGTTAAAGAAGTTATTAAAGAGTTTGTTATGGGAGACGGCCGTGATCTCGGCGGAAGGCCGAATGATCTGGTCGGCATGATCTCCTTTGCCCGGTATCCCGATACCATATGTCCGTTAACCCTTGCGCACGGAGCGTTACCTCCTTTTCTTGACAGTGTGAAGCTTGCACAAACACGAGCAGAAGACGGAACCGCTATAGGAGATGCATTGGCCCTTGCCGCAGCCCGTTTGAAAACGATTGATGAAACCTTGGCCCGACACAGAGAGGGCGGGGAGGGATCGTACAAAATCAAAAGCAAAATTATTATTTTGTTGTCTGACGGTGAAAACAACAGTGGAAAACGTGACCCAATACAAGCGGCGGATCTGGCTGAAAAGTGGAAAATTAAGGTATACACCATTGCCATCGGTTCCGGTGATGCAGTTACGTCAATAAGGACAGCTTTTGGCGTATATAAAGTCCCCATGAGGCAACCCGTCGATACCGCTACATTGAAGGCTGTTGCCGAAAAAACAGGGGGTCTTTTCCGTGAAGCAGACAATGCAGAAGCTTTACGTACGATTTACGAAGAGATTGACAAACTGGAAAAAAGCGAAATCCAATCTGTCAGATTCAGTGATTATAAAGAGTCTTTTCTTTTCTTTGCACTTGCAGGACTCATTTTAATGGGCTGCGAAATTATATTGAACGTTACGCTATTTAGAAAAATTCCATGAATACTATAAAACTTCAAAATATAAGCATGCTATACCTCCTATGGCTGATCCCCGTGCTTATCGGTGTATATATATATGGATGGCAGAGAAGGAGAAAAGCTCTTGAGATGTTTATTGATGCCGGCCTTATTCACAGAATACATATTTCAGTCAGTGCTTCAAAGAGATTTGTAAAGTCTGTTGTGTTATTGATAGCGTTGATTCTAATCATCTTATCCATGACCCGGCCCGGATGGAATCTTAAACCGGAAACCATGGAGCGTCATGGCAGGGATGTTGTATTTTTGCTCGATGTGTCAAAAAGTATGCTTGCAGAAGATCTTGTGCCCAACCGTCTTGAACGTGCCAAGCTGGCCATTCTTGATTGTATCGAACGCCTTGAAGGTGATCGAATTGCACTGGTTGCATTTGCCGGAACCGCCGCTGTCAAGTGTCCCCTTACCCTTGATTATGGTTTTTTCCGTATGATGATCAACCAGATATCAACGGAAAGTATCACCCGGGGCGGCACGATGATCGGAGATGCAATACGAAAAGTGACGAGCGATGTGTTTGATGATCAGATAAAGGAATTCAAGGATATTATTCTGATTACAGATGGTGAAGATCACGACAGTTTTCCTGTGGAAGCTGCAAAAAAAGCGGGTGAAAAAGGTATTCGGATCATTGCCATTGGTCTGGGAGATGAGGGAGAAGGCAAACGGATACCTGTTACCAATAACAACGGACAAAAAGTCTTTTTAACCTATAACGGCCGGGAGGTATGGTCAAAACTTGATACAGACACGCTTCGAAAAATGGTTACCGCTGCACCCGGCGGCAAATACCTCAACGTGGCTACAGGTACGATCGATCTTGGAAATGTCTATGACAATCTTATCGCAAGTGCTGAAAAGAAGAAACATGAATCCGAGACGGTAACGCGTTATGAAGAAAAATTTCAAATATTCTTAGGTGTTGCATTTATTCTCCTTTGTATCGAACTTCTGATCACTGAACGGAAACAGGAACAAAAGAGACATGTTTAAGCCCATATCTTTTGTTATCATGATTATCGGCATATTATTGATGCCGTTGCAGGCATATGCCGACTCTGCACAAAAGCTGGTAAAAAAAGGAAACATCGCTTACTTAACCGGTAAATACGATGAGGCCCTTGACGCATATGAAGCGGCTGCCGTCGATGCTCCGGAGTCCCCTCATATTTATTTTAACAAAGGTACCGCCCTTTATCAAAAACAAGAGTATACCCGCGCGGTGGAAGCGTTTAAGCAGGCTGCAATAAAAACCAAAGACATTAAACTTGAAACATTCAGCAAGTTTAATTCAGGTGTTTGCTCATTTCGTGAGGCAGAGCGCCTGAAGGACAGCGACCTTAATAAAGCCCTTGAGGCATGCAGCCAAAGCATACGCTATTTTCAGGATGCTCTGGAATTATCACCGGAGTTCAAGGAGGCAGCGGAAAATATCGAAATGGTTCGTATGGCGATGAAATCAATCCTTGATGAAATAAAAAGGCGGAAAAAACAGCAAAAGGCCACGCAGAATGCGGCAGAGCAGATTCAAAATATAATCAAAAAACAACAAGAGCTTTTTGATCGGAATAAGACCTTGGCGGATGAAGAACGTCAGAAAGGGAACTCAAAGGATTTGCATGAAAAGGCTCAGGATCTCGCTAAGGGTCAGAAAGATTTGCAACAGGAAACACGGACGCTTGCACAAAATATGATACCGCCGGGTCAAGATATGTCCGAGCCTGTTCAAAAAACAAAAGAGCATCTGGACAAGTCAACCGGTCAGCAAGAAGCTGCCGTAGAGAAGCTCGGGCAGGATCAAATAGACCCGGCAGGCGCCCATCAAGAAAAGTCACTAGAAGAACTTGAAAACGCATTGGCATCGCTTAGTAACGAAGCCAACCCGCAATCCCAAATGCAAAAACAGAAAGGTGATAAACAGCAGCAGAAAAATGAAGCATCCGCCGAAAATCAGCCCCGGGACAGTAAGGACAGCAAAAAGGAAAAAGCACCAATGGGTCAATTGACTGACGATGCGAGGAGCATCCTGGATCAAGAAAAAGAAAACAAAAAGCGCCGCAATATTTATTCAACCGGCGGCTACCATGAGGTTGACAAGGATTGGTAATGATAACGCCGAAAAACATACTTGCTTTTGTGTTTGCAGTAGTCTTAACATCCTATCTTAGTTCGAACGCACAGGCCAAACCCTTGAGTGCTGATGCAGTTGTCGAGCGCAGCTCTGTCTTTGTGGGGGAACCCTTTATTTTCCAGATTCAGGTGTCGGGAAGTGAAAATCCTGAAAAACCGGATCTGTCTGAAATTACGGATTTTATTGTCGAGTATCACGGCGGCCAGGCAAACAGTAGCCGGTCTGTCACCATTATAAACGGCCGTATGACTCAAAATGTTAAACAAGGTTATGTTTTTTCCTATCAGCTGATACCCAAGCGAACCGGAAAATTGTTACTCCCTTCTGTTACCGTTCATGCCAATGCACAGAGCGCTCAGACAAACCCCGTGGTTATGCATGTACAAAAACCCGCAGAAACCGACGACTTCAAGCTGCGACTATATTTATCGAAACAAGAGTGTTATGTTGGTGAACCCGTGACGCTTACCGTAATATGGTATCTGGGAAAGGACGTAAGAAAGTTCAGCATCAACTTACCGTTACTCGATCAAAAAAATCTCTTCTATTTTTTTGATCCCCAAGTCGATTTCAATTCAGGCAAAAAGTTCTATCACATACCTGTTGGTGACGGGGAAGTCATTGGTGAAAAAGGGAGAGGTCGACTGGGCGACAAAGATTTTGCGACCATAACATTTAAAAAGGTCCTCATACCCAAACAGGAGGGGATCGTGAACATAAAACCCGCGACACTTTTCTGCGAAGCGCTTACCGGTTACCGACAGATGCGACAAAGCCCTTTTGGCAAGGATTTTTTTTCCGATTTCTTCAATGACGATTTTTTCAGCCTGGGAAGACAAGGTGTGTACCAAAAAGTCATTGTTCCTTCAAATTTCCTTAATCTCAAGGTTTATGACGTACCGGCCAAAGGACAACCGGCCAACTTTGCAGGGCATGTAGGGGAATACAAGATCGAAGCCCAAGCAACTCCCACTCAAATGAGTGTTGGGGATCCGATTACCTTAACGTTAACATTGAGCGGTCCGGATTATCTTGAACAGGTGGACCTACCTCCGCTTGACCGCCAACCGGAACTGAATCGTAATTTCAAGATTCCCAAGGAAAGAGCTGTGGGTGAAGCTTCAGGAAAAATAAAAGTATTCACTCAGACCATACGACCGCTCAAGCCCGACATAACAGAAATTCCATCGATTGAACTTTCGTATTTCGATACACGGACGAGGGAATATCGAATCGCACGGACAGATCCGATTCCCATACAGGTCAAGGCCGCAAGAGTGGTTACAGCGCTGGATGCAGAGGGTGCGGCCGCATCTGTTTCATCCGGCAGCGAGATTGAAACATGGGCCAAAGGAATTGCCTATAACTATGAGGATATGAGTGTTATCGAAAATCATGGTTTTGGGCCGGTTTCCTGGCTGAGATCTCCCGTGTGGTTTTGCATGATTGTAATCCCACCCATCCTATACCTCATATTATGGGTTGGCCTATTTTTTATAAGCAGACAAAATGCCGACCCTTTTGGATCCCGGGCCCGAAAAGCATACGGCAGATTAACCGCTTCGATTAAAAAGGCCCAGCGTACGGAATCCGAGCAACAATCATACGAAGTAATTCTCAATGCCTTTAGAAAATATCTCGGCGACAAACTGCAGTTCCCTCAGGGTTCCCTTACGTTCAATGACGTCAAGGACTCCTTGTCGACCAAAGGTGTAGATTCGGAAACCCTTGGAAATCTGAAGGGCCTTTTTGAACGATGCGAGGCCAGACGCTTTGCCGGAAACTCAGATATGTGCGATGCTTCATCACTGGTTGAACAGTCTATAACATTAGCTAAAAAGCTTGAAAACACGCTGAAATAAAAATGCAGAGCATGATAATTAAGAGAATAAGTACACTCACGCTGATCATCTGCTTATTGGCAAGCCCCTCTTACGGTGAAACGCTCGATAGGGAAAAGATTATAGATCTATACCGTCAGGCCAAAGGAATGTTTCGTGAGGCCAACACCCTTGCCGCAAGGGACCCTGATGGTGCTCGGGCGCTTTATCAAAAATCCGTTATGCGTTATGAACGAATTGTAAAGGAGGGCAACATCAGAAACGGTAAACTCTTTTACAATATGGGCAATATCTACTTCCGTATAAAGGATATCGGACGTGCGATTCTCAACTATCGCCGTGCCCAGCAGTATATTCCAAATGATCCCAATCTAACACAAAACCTGGACTATGCACGGTCAATCCGTATGGATCGTATCGAGGAAAAGCAGAAGACTCAAATCTTAAGGACGCTCTTTTTCTGGCATTATGACCTTTCCACCCGAACCCGAGTTTATATCTTTACCTTTTCCTTTATTTTGTTGTGGTTCCTTGCCATGGTGCGACTGTTCATTCACAAATCATTCCTTGTATGGTTTCTTGTTTCTACAGCCTTTTTATCGACACTTTTTGCAGGATCACTTTTCAGCGAGACTATCTATCTCAGCAGGATTCGCCCGGGAGTGATTATTAGTTCCCAAGTCATTGCCAGAAAGGGCAACAGTGATACTTACGAACCGAGTTTTAAAGAACCCCTTCATTCCGGTACGGAATTTACGCTTATTGAAAAAAGGGGAAACTGGTATCAGATTGAGTTATCCGATTCGCGTAAGTGCTGGGTACCTGAAAAAGATATGGAGTTCGTACGATAAGCATCCAACAAAATCACACATATCGCATCAAAAAGCTTCACAAGCTCTCGTTCCTTCAACCGCAGATGCCCGTTTAAATATTTTTATCGAGGATTTTTTTGTTTTAAGTTTTTGCGTTAGGTTTTTTCAAATTTCTCCATCCGTCGAGGCGCTGTTTAATTGTCTTTTCATACCCGCGGTCTGTGGGCTCATAAAAAAGGCTTCCCTGCAGTTTCTCCGGCAAATAGTCCTGAGGTATATATGCATCTTTATAATCATGGGCATATTTGTAATCTTTTCCATACCCGAGTTCTCTCATCAGTCCTGTGGGAGCGTTCCGAATATGAAAAGGGACCGGCAACGCGCCATAGCCGTCAACAGCCTTTTTGATCTTTCCGTAAGTTTTGTATATGCTGTTGCTCTTGGGAGCCGTGGCAAGATATAGGGCAGCCTGGGCCAGTGCAAGTTCGCCTTCCGGATGCCCGAGGAACTTAAACGCCTCCATAGCGTTCAATGCAACTTCGAGTGCATTAGGATCTGCATTTCCAATGTCTTCACTTGCAAATCGGACCATTCGGCGCGCGATATAAAACGGATCTTCGCCGGCGGTAAGCATTCGCCCCAGCCAGTAGACCGCCGCATCCGGATCACTCCCCCTTAAGCTCTTATGAAAGGCCGATATAAGATTAAAGTGTTCTTCACCGGACTTGTCGTACAAAAGGGCCTTTTTCCCCA
>CAZDAB010000028.1:0-14921 GCA_964502855.1 uncultured Desulfobacteraceae bacterium
GATGGACTCGGGGTCGCCGCCGTGTTCTCCGCAGATCCCGCATTCCAGATCCGGTTTCACTTTACGTCCCTTTCTAACGGCAATATCCATTAATTCTCCTACCCCGTCCCGGTCAATGGTGGCGAAGGGATTTTTAGTCAGGATTTTCGTACTCAGGTACTTCATCAAAAAACTCGATTCCGCATCATCCCTGGAAACGCCAAAGGTCGTTTGGGTGAGGTCATTGGTGCCGAATGAGAAAAACTCGGCGTATTGGGCCAGCTGGTCGGCAGTTAACGCCGCGCGGGGTATTTCAATCATGGTTCCGAACTTATAATCAATCTCGATGTGCTGCTCTTCCATGACTTTGCGGGCTTCTTTTTCCAATATTTCGCGTTGGACTTTCAATTCATTGACATGGCTGGTCAAGGGGATCATTACTTCCGGATGAACCTCTATTCCGTCCTTGGCTACCAAACATGCGGCTTCAAAAATGGCTCGAACCTGCATGATCGTCAGCTCTGGAATTTGAATCCCCAGGCGCACTCCCCGCATTCCGAGCATGGGATTCGTTTCCCTCAGCTTTTCCACCTGCTTGAGGATACGGTTTTTGTTTTTAATTTGTATGAGCAGCCCGTCAACGGCCTCAAGTGTACCTGCATTCCTCAGGCGTATTTTCAGATCCGTCAAGTCATTCACCAGATCCTCGTGGTTGGGCAAGAACTCATGAAGAGGGGGATCGATCAGCCGTGTAATCACCGGCAGGCCGTCCATTGCGCGGAACAGGCCTGCAAAGTCCTCGCGTTGAAAGGGCAACAGAGCATCGAGCGCTTCTTGTCTCTCAACCGGCAAATCAGCCATAATCATTTTGTGTAAATACGGAAGTCGCTTGGCCTCAAAAAACATATGTTCTGTCCGACACAACCCAATCCCTTCTGCACCATAGGAACGGGCGCGTTTTGCATCTGAAGGGTAATCGGCATTGGTCCAGACACCCAAACGGCGGAATCCATCTGCCCAGTCCAGTAGTTTCATCAACCAAGGATCTTTGATATTCGGGACCGTTGTTTTCAGTTTGCCTGCATAGACTTCACCGAAAGTGCCGTCAATGGATATCCAGTCGCCTTCTTTTATAATTTCTTGTTTTATGGTCATCTGGCGTTTATTAATATCGATATCCAAGGCGGATACGCCGACGACCGCCGGCTTTCCGAACTGACGGGCCACCAAGGCCGCATGGCTCGTCCGTCCTCCGCGACTGGTGAGAATTCCCCTGGCTGCCAGCATACCGTGAACATCATCCGGCTTGGTTTCCGGCCTCACCATAATTACATCCTTGCTCTCTTCTTTGGACCATATTTCAGCCAGATCGGCATCAAACGCAACCATGCCGCATGCTGACCCAGGGGATACGTTCAGTCCGTATGCCAGAAATTCGCCTTTGGTTTTTGCGGCGGACTTGGCATCGAGATCAAACTGCGGATGCAGAAAAAAGTCCACCTGTTCCGGAGTGATACGCATTACTGCCTCTTCAGGGGTAATCAGTCCTTGTTCAACCATTTCCACTGCAATTCGGACGGCCGCTTGTGCCGTGCGCTTTCCATCACGCGTTTGAAGTATCCAGAGTTTATCCTTTTCAATAGTGAACTCGATGTCCTGCATCTCACGATAATAGGTTTCCATCCGCTGAGCTATGTTTTGAAATTGCATATACGTTTCAGCCATCTCTGCTTTTAATTCCGAGATATCTTTGGTCAAACGGATGCCGGCGACCACATCCTCTCCTTGTGCGTTTGTCAAATAATCGCCTTCAATACAATTTTCTCCGGTCGAGCTATTACGCGTCATAGCAACACCGGTAGCGCTGTCATCGCCCATGTTTCCAAACACCATGGTCATGATAGTTACTGCGGTACCAAGATCGTGGGATATACCTGCAGCGTTACGGTAATCCATGGCCCGTTTTCCGTTCCAACTTTTGAAAACGGCTTGGATTGCCATTTCCAATTGCCGGTAAGGATCGGTTGGGAAAGCTTGATTGGTATGATGTTTGAAAATAATTTTGAATTCGTCGGTTAAAGACTTCCAATGCTCAGTTGTTAATTGGGCATCGGTTTTAACCCCGGCTTTCTTACGAGCCTCGGCAATTTTTCCTTCAAACACTTCATCAGGTATTCCTATTACAACATTTCCGAACATCTGGATCAGGCGGCGATATGCATCAAACACAAATCGTTCGTCTCCGGTCAACGCGATCATCCCTTGCACGGTTTGATCGTTTAATCCGATGTTGAGCACGGTATCCATCATTCCCGGCATGGAAAACTTTGCTCCGGATCGACAGGAAACCAGTAAGGGATTCTTGGGGTCGCCGAAATGTTTGTCGCTGGCGGCTTCCACGGAACGGAGGGCCTCTCGCATCTGCTCCCACATGGTTTCCGGAAAAATTTCTTTTGAACTCAAATAGGCATTGCAGGCTTCGGTGGTTATGGTGAAACCGGGGGGCACCGGAACGTTAATCCGCGTCATTTCGGCCAGATTTGCCCCCTTTCCTCCGAGAAGCCCGCGTACATCTGAGCGGATAGCCTCGGCGTCTTTTTCCGCCTGTTTAATTTCATCAAAAAGATATACCCATTTTTTTGACATATCAATACATCTCCCAATGGAATAATAAAGAATCCTGGCCCAAGGGCCGGGCTTTGATTTCACCCCGGAAGGGTGATCTCATCCTTTTCTCCCGACGGAGCCAATGGTTACCGGACCTTTGAAACAAATTTTTTCTTAAAACATAAAAAGATAAGATCAGCAACCCATTTCGGCTTTTTGACGGAATCACACGCAATTGACTCCCAAATCGAATTCCCGGGTTGAAGCTTTCTCAAGATTATAAATTTCTTTATAAAAATAACGTTGCGTTAAATTTCGGAAAAAGGTTTTTCATTGAAAAGGCGAGATAAATATTCACTTATTTTTCCCGGATTTTGTTTATCATAAGAAGCCGTTGTTACATGACTCAATTTTATTTCGTTGATTTTTTCGGAGACACAGGCAGGCCTGTCCGGATTATGAAATACTACAGGGTTTCTATAGCTCCATAAGAACTATATATTCGATCGCGAAGCAATAAAATAAGCTTCTCCAATATTTTTATTCGTATGGTTGAGTTCTTAATTATGGTTTCTCTAAGATCCGAGCAACGCATCGAAATGACCTTGGTCGGTTTTTCGCATACCGCGGAGCACATCTGAACATGTTGCTCTCCCACAAGTGCACACCAGCCGCCCATAAGCCTTCTGTTTGTTTGCTCTTTCAAGGCAAAAACCGTAATGTTCGCCACGCGATGACCTCCTAAATCGACCTTTCTTTCAAGAGTGACACGTCCTTGGGATAAAATATATAATTTCGTACCGATGCTGCCTTGCTCATATATTTTTTCTCCTGACTCAAATTTTTCGATACGACCCAGTTTAGCAATAGCTCCCAGTTCGTTATCGGAGAGTTCACTAAAGAGTTCACACATCCTGAGAATTTCAGTAATTTTTTCAATGCCCATTTTAAGATTTCCTTATTAAATATTCATTTTCTGAGCCGTGCTGCAAATAAAACAATCTAAATCGGACTTTTTACGAGGTTATCAACTATAGCAAATTATAATAAAAATTATAGCAAAAATTGTACCATGAAGCAATGGCCGATCAATACCAAAATCCACCGCCTAATTTTACGAATTCCTTTATTAATAAGGTTCTATGGCAATTTTGCTTGCACCCAAGTATTACATCTAAATCTTTATAAACCTATGGTTTATAATACTTCTACAATTTTGGTGGTGAATTTAGGAATACTTGTTAACTTTTTGAATTAATAGCTTATTGCTAATTGAAACGACGCGTTATGTAAAATATGCGAAATAGATATGCCGGTATTTTTTACATTGTGTAAAGGAACTTACTGATGATTATTGTAACATGGAATTAAAGATCCATTTTTTCTTTTACAATTTGTAAAAATACCTGACAGGCAGGGACACTATTTCTTTAGAAAAATCATTCGGGAATACAATTTAATTTCTAACATTTACTATCTGTTAGACCCTCTCGATTATTCTTTTTATTTCTGGCACAACTGTTGCTTAAGTATTAATCAACGCGTAAAAATTTATTTTATAAGCGGCATTAAGCGGTATTAAGTAATTTTTTTAAAAGGGCTCAAATTAACCCCCACTCATGCCGCCTTCCTCCTTGAAGGGCGGGGGGGTGACCGTCTGCGGTTTCGAACTGGTTCGCCGACCAAGTTCCGCCCGGCATTCGTCTTAGGTGCGTGCGTAGCCGATGAGACCGGGCTCGCCCGCTACTGCAAGGCACGAGCGGGCAGGCGAGGCGCAAGCGGTTAGGGTGTGGGTGAAAAAGGGAGGTTTAGTGATGAAAAATCAGAATCAGAAGAAAGTATTGTTGGCGGTTGACGGATCTGAGGATGCCTTATGCGCTGTGCGGTATGTCAGCAACCTGGCCCCGTTTCATAAAATGAAGATAGTTCTTTTTAATGTTTTCAGCAGCATACCAGAGTCTTATCGGGATCTTGCCAAAGATCCCCTGTTTGCTCAATCCGCCAGGGAAGTCGAAGCCTGGGAGATGCAAAAAAGAAAAGTGATTCAGGAATACATGGATAAGGCGCAGCAGATCCTTCTGCGTTCAGGCCTTTCACAGGATGCGGTTACCGTAGATATCCATAATAGAAAAAAAGGAATCGCACGGGACATCATCCAGGAAGCCAAAGAGGGCTACAGTTGCGTGGTTGTCGGGCGAAAAGGCATGAGTACCTATAAAGAGATTGTTGTGGGGAGCGTGGCCACAAAAATCACTGAGAAACTGTCTTTCCTTCCTGTTTTGATGATCGGCAGAATTCCCCTTGATGAAAACATTCTTTTGGCATTCGATAGCTCGGAGAATGCCATGCGTGCTGTGGAGTATGTGGCAACAACACTGGGTGGTTTCGATTTTAACATAACCTTGCTCCACGTCATTCGAGGGGTCAGGTATTTTCAGACAGAAATCCCGGATCTTTTTTTACCCAAAGTCCACTTTGAAGCTGCCGAAAAAGAGATAACTTCGGCATTTGATAAAGCAAAACGTTGTTTGACGGACGCGGGATTCAAATCAGATCAGATATCCACCAAAGTAATTTCAGACGCGTATAGTCGCGCAGAATCTATTGTCAAAGAAGCCAGAGATGGAGATTACGGAACCATCGTTTTAGGCAGAAGAGGGTTATCCCGGGTGGAGGAATTTTTTATGGGAAGAGTAAGCAAGAAGGTCATTCAGACCATTAGAAACAGAGCGGTATGGGTGGTGACTTAGGTAGAAGGTTTTTGGATCATGAGCGCCATTAATCTGGATAAAATTTTTCATCCCAAATCCATTGCAGTTGTGGGGGCCAGCCAAAGAGCCGGAAGCATTGGTTCCGCGCTTATGCACAATTTAATTCAGGATGGATATCCGGGAAAAATTTTTCCGATTAACCCGCGTCACAAAACAATATGGGAAATAGAGGCATTCCCTTCGCTTCTGGAATTCGAATCCCCTGTTGATCTTGTGATTATGGCTGCTCCGATCGCTTCGGCCCCTCAAATCGTTAAAGAATGTAAAAAGATCGGGGCGGGAGGCGTCCTTATCATTTCCGCGGGGGGAAAAGAGACCGGAGCAAAAGGCCGGGAACTGGAGTCGGCCATCAGGAATGAAGCAAAGGACTCAGGCCTTCGCATTATCGGTCCCAATTGTCTCGGGATTGTGTGCAGCCAGGCCAAACTCAATGCCAGCTTTGCAAGTCATATGCCGCTTCCCGGGAACATGGCCTTCATTTCTCAAAGCGGTGCAATTTGTACATCCGTTCTTGACCTTTCCATCAAAGAACAAATTGGGTTTCGCTACTTTGTGAGTCTCGGCTCGATGCTGGATGTGGATTTTGGGGACATCATCGATTATCTGGGTGGAGATTATCAAGTCAATAGTATCATTATGTATATTGAAAGCCTGAGCCGGTTCAGGAATTTTATGAGTGCGGCCCGGGCGGTATCACGGGTAAAACCGATTATTGCGGTAAAAGCGGGACGTACACAGGCAGGAGCCAAAGCCGCATCAACTCATACCGGCTTTCTTGCCGGAGAAGATGCTGTTTATGATGCAGCCTTCGAGCGAGCAGGAATTGTCCGGGTCAAAACCTTTGAAGAACTTTTTGACTGTGCGGAACTTCTGGCCAAACAGCCGCGGCCTTTGGGTCCGGGTCTGGCGATTGTCACCAATGCGGGTGGACCGGGGGTCATGGCTGCTGATGCGCTTTTCGATTATGGTGTTGACCCGGTTGCTTTACGTCCCGAAACCATCCGGAAATTGGATGAATTCCTTCCACCTTACTGGAGCCAAACAAACCCGATTGATATTCTGGGAGACGCTACTCCGGAACGTTATCAACGGGTGGTGGAAATCTGCCTGAAAGCTTCTGAAGTGAAAGGGCTTTTGATTATACTTACCCCTCAAGCCATGACCCGCCCGACTCATGTGGCTGAAACCCTTGCGGGTCACCTGAAGGGCAAGCCTTATCCTGTATTTACTTCATGGATGGGTGGGCGAGATGTGGAAAAAGGAAGGGCAATATTTATTCAAGAAGGCATCCCGACCTTTGATACGCCGGAACGTGCCGTAAGAGCATTTTTGAATCTATATCGATATTCCAAAAACATTAAAATACTTCAGGAGATTCCGCCCAATCTTCCGAAAAGAATAGAATTTGATCATGAAAAAGCTCGAATCCTCTTGGATCAGGGGATTAAAAAAAAGAATTTTCTTCTCACGGAAACCGAGTCCAAGGATCTGCTTTCAGCCTACGGCATCTCGGTAAATCTTGCAAAACTCGTTGTCTCGGGTGCACAAGCGGTGGAAAAAGCCTTGGAAATAGGTTTTCCCGTAGCTATGAAAATCTGTTCCCGGGATATTATTCACAAATCCAATGTCAATGGGGTGTTACTCAATTTAAAAAATGAATTTGATGTTCATGACGCGTTTAAAAAAATTATGACAAACGTCCGATCGTGCAACGCTGAGGCCGAAATTGAAGGGGTAACCATTCAGACAATGCTCAGCCCGGGCTATGAACTCATTTTAGGATCCAAAAGGGACCGGGATTTCGGGCCCGTGGTTTTGTTTGGCATGGGAGGGATTATGGCCGAAGTTCTCGAAGATCAAGCCATCGCCTTACCCCCATTAAACCGCCTGTTGGCCAGAAGTCTTATGGAAAAAACCAGGGTTTACCGCCTGCTTAAAGGCTATCGAAACCATCCACCGGCCAATTTGATATTGCTTGAAGAAATTTTGATTCGTTTATCCCAGCTCGTAATCGATTTTCCGGAAATCGAGGAATTGGACATCAACCCCCTTATGGTTACAAAAAACGGTTTTTGTGCAGTTGATGCACGCGTTCTTCTGACGTCGACTTCGGTTCCGACCCCTCTTCATCTGGTTATCAGTCCTTATCCCAGCCAGTATGAATTTCGAATCACACATGAAAAGGTGGGTGAATTATTCATCCGGCCCATAAAACCTGAGGACGCTCCGCTTTTGGTGCAGCTTTTTGAATCACTTTCGCCACAGAGTATTCTTTTTCGATTTTTCAGCCCCTTAAAGATGCTCCCGAATAAAATGCTCGCGCGCTTCACTCAAATAGACTATGATAGGGAAATTGCGCTGGTTGCGCTTTGGGGGCCGGAACTCAATGAAAAAATGTTGGGCGTTGCCCGCGTTATCACCGATGTTTACAACCGAAAACACGCAGAATTTTCCGTTATTGTCGGAGATCTCTGGCAAGGTAAAGGTATTGGGGCGGAACTGCTCAAGCGTTGTCTGTCAATTTCCAAAGAACGTGGGATTGAAAAAGTGACGGGTATTGTTTTGCCTGAAAACACACAAATGCTGGCATTGGGGAAAAAATTGGGATTTGGTGTAAAAAGGGTTGTCGGGGAAAGTGATTATAAGTTGGAAATAGATCTTACAAGACTTTGATAAGCTCTGAACCCCAAACCCGTGAAAAGTTACCATCAATTTCAGACATCCTCACATTTTTACATCCTGTAAAAAAACCCGACACAACATCTTTTATTTTCAAAGAAATCTAATCGCCCCCTCAAAAACAATTTTTTATATTATCAACTGATTATAGCAAATATCGTCCGCATCCCTTGTTGGCATAGGTCTTGCTTTTAAAGACCATACATTAGTTGGTTTTAACCTAAATCCTAAATACTTGCAGCTCGGGCAAACCGGGCGCTTGCAGAATTTAACGACAACATAAAACTTAACCAATTCGTCTTTGGACGGATCTATCAAAGATGACGGGTGGAAAAAGAATTCAAAATATTAATAGCTGACCGGAATCAGCATGTCCGCGAATTTCTAAAGCGTGAATTGATGGCAGAAGGTTACAGGGTTGGGCTGGCAAAAAACGTTCAGGAAGTTCTTAAGAAGGTATATCATTCCGAAAACCTGGACCTTTTGATCCTGGACCCGGACCTGCCCGGGGCCGAGATATTATCCTTATTCAAAAAGCTGCAGGATCGTATCCCGGTTCTTCCGGTGGTCGTGCACACATATCTTAAGGATTATACCAACCACACGGATATTTTGAGCGAAGTCGCCTTTGTGGAAAAAAGCGGCAGCAGTGTTGAAAGTCTTAAAAAGATGGTTTGCGAAATTTTGCGGAAACACCAAACCGCTTGAAAAATCAGTTTGTCCGTATACAGGGCAATGACAATTTATCTATTTGATATTTTTATGGGTTTTTAAAATGAATCGCTTATAGAGGAACTTTGATATGAACCCGGGTAGCCATAAAAAGGACCCATATTATAACTCATTGACCAGAAAAATGATTTTGACCGTCATCAGTGTAGCGTTTACCCCCATGATCCTGGTCAGTGGCGCAATCCTTTACCAGTTCCACGTCTCTTATCATGAAAAAGTCGCGGCCCATTTAGAAGAACTAGTGCAAAAGCATAAACAGAATATTGACTATTTTTTAAATGAAAAACTGGGCGACATCCGCTTTCTGTCACAATGCCCTCAATGTGAAAATCTGAATCAAGAATCTTACTTGGAGCACCAACTGGCAACCCTTCAGCAGGAACTGGACCCGGTTTTTGTAGATCTTGGTCTGGTTAATGCGGAAGGGCGCCAAATTGCATATGCCGGTCCCTTTAAATTGGGAGAAGCCCAGTACTCGGAAGCCAAATGGTTTAAAAAGGCCATCAAAAGCAACTATTTTATCAGCGACGTTTTCCTGGGCCTGCGGGGTCTCCCTCACTTTATCGTTGCGGTGAGAAAAAGATTCCATGGAGAGACCTGGATATTGAGAGCAACCATCGACTTTATGGCCTTTAACAACCTGGTGGAAAACGTTCGTATCGGCAAGACCGGATTTGCCTTTATACTCAACAGAGAAGGAGAATTCCAGACCAGGCTGTTACGTGACGTTATGCCCTCCAAAAGCACGTATATGGAGTTATTAAAAAACGGCAGCAAGAGCCAGGACAAGATTTATATTGTTGAAGCGGTTGATGATTATGGAAAAAAAAACATTTACACCTCAGCTTTTCTAAAAAACGGCGACTGGATGCTTGTATGTCAGCAAAATAAATCAGATGCATTTTCAGACCTGTACCGCGCTAAAAAGATTGCCGGTTTAATTTTTCTTTTAGGGGGCTTAGGGATTATCACCATGGCGATTTTATTATCCCGGGGAATGGTGAGCCATATTGCACTGGCAGATCGTGAAAAGGATATAATGAACTTGCAAGTGATTGAAACCGGAAAACTGGCAACCGTCGGTGAACTGGCGGCCGGTATTGCCCATGAGATCAATAACCCGGTTGCCATTATGGTTGAAGAAGCCGGCTGGGTTCAGGATTTGCTGGAGGAAGAAGAATTTCAAGAAGGCGAAAATTTAGAGGAATTCAAAAGAGCGTTAAAGCAGATCAACACCCAGGGGAAACGATGCAAGGAAATTACCCACAAACTGCTCAGTTTTGCCAGAAAAACAGATTCAAGGATTCAGGTTGTCCAGATGAACGACCTGATTGATGAAGCCATCGGGCTTGCAGAACAAAGTGCCAAGTACAGTAAAGTTGTGATTAATACAAATCTTGAAGAAAACTTGCCGTTCATCCAGGCATCTCAGACAGAGATGCAGCAAGTCTTTTTGAATCTTATCAATAATGCGGTTGACGCCATGGACAATAAAGGCGGCGGCACCATAGACATAACCAGCCGTTTGGATGAAGACACCATTGTAGTCGATTTTGCCGATAATGGCCCGGGTATACACCGGGATAACCTGGCCAGAATATTCGATCCCTTTTTTACAACCAAACCGGTGGGCAAAGGGACCGGATTAGGGTTGTCTATCTGTTATGGCATTATCAAAAAAATGGGTGGGGAGATCGATGTTAAAAGTGTCATCGACGAGGGGACCACATTTAGTATTCGCATTCCCATTCCCAAAGGTCGACTAAATTAAATAAAGGAGAACATAATATGGCTATTGCAAAGGTACTTTTAGTGGATGATGAAATTCCATTTGTGGAGACCATGACCAAGCGTTTAACCAAAAGAGACCTCGATATTACGCCGGCTTTTAGCGGAAATGAGGCCCTGAAACGGTTAAAGGAAAACGACAACATCGAAGTGGTTATACTCGATGTCAAGATGCCGGGCATGGATGGAATTGAAGCCCTCCAGGAAATCAGAAAGAGATATCCTCTGGTCGAGGTGATCATGCTCACCGGCCATGCCACGGTGGAATCCGCCATTGACGGGATGAAGAGGGGCGCCTTTGATTACCTGATGAAACCCTGTGATATCGATCATCTTATTTCCAAGGTATCGGAGGCCGCTGCCAAAAAGAGACAGCATGAAAATAAAATCATAGAAGCACGCATGAAGGAGATTACCGGCAGGAGGGTTTAGACCCGCGGAGCGAACCGACTTCCACCAATGGGTAATCGTTAATATTCATTTTTATCGCTCAGTCAGGGTCCCATCTTGTCCGGTGCAGGTAAAGTATAATGTCAGAAAATGAAAAAAACCAGGCAGGTAAGATAAAGCTTCTCCTTGTGGATGATGAGAAAGGTTTTGCCGACATAATTGCCAAACGGATGTCCAAACGCGACATTGATGTAACCAAGGCCTACAGCGGGGTTGAAGCTTTACAGGCCATAAGAAAGGCCAATTTTGACGTGGCCGTCCTGGATCTGAAGATGGAAGATATGGATGGAATTGAAATTTTAAAAATCTTCAAGAAAATGGATCCGGATCTTGCCGTGATTATGCTTACCGGTCATGGATCCGAAGAGGCGGCCAGAGACGGTATTAAATTCGGAGCCTTTGATTATCTTACCAAGCCCTGTGATCTTGAGGAACTCCTGGCTAAGATCAGGGAAACAAATCAGCAAAGAAAACGGACTTGAAAGGAGAAAAAATGTTTTTCAAAACCAAGCAATTTCAACTCGGTTTCGCATTGGCGCTCGGTATTATTGTTCTTTTGTTACCCAGACCCGAAGGAACAAAATTTAAGATAACCGGGGATCAGGGGCGATTCATATTGCAGGACGTAAGCCAGCACTTTACCTTAGTTCCCGCTGAAAAGGTAAAAGCCAAAGAATATATCGTGGAAGCAATACATCCCAAAAGCGCTGAATGTACCGCTCAGTTTTTACGGGACAAGGCTGGGCAGTTAAAATTAGAAGGAGTGCAGGTCGATTATGTCAACGGTCTTCCGCCCAAAGCAAAGCGGTTTTTAGCGGTGCTTGCAGTACTTCTTTTTCTATTTGTGGCGGAACCCATACCCCTGGAAATTACCGCCATCTGTATCGGCGTGTTTTTGGTCGTCATGGGAATCAGCGATGTCAAAGGGGCCTGGGCGCCTTATATGCATCCGGTGGTGGTCTTTATCATGTGCTGTTTAATCTTTGCCATCTCCCTGGATAAAGCCGGGATTACAAAACGGCTCGGGTATTTTATAGTCAAAAAAGCGGGAACCAGTGTTACCAAGTTCACCTTTATTATTGCCATCAGTTTAGGCATATCTTCTTCCTTTATGCATGATGCCGCGGCATGCGCCATTGGAATTATAACCATGCTCCCATTGATGAGAGCTGCCGGCATTGATCCGCACACAAGAACGGCCAGGTTTATGATGCTGTCACTCCCCTTTGCCTGTTCTTGCGGCGGTATGGGATCGCTGATCGGTGGGGGGCGCTGTATGGTGGCTGCTGCTTTTCTCAAGGAATTTACCGGTCTGGAGATTAGCTTTTTCAATTGGATAAAGTATGCCATGCCGGCGGCTATTATTTGCGTACCTGTGGCGGTTACGATCGTCTATCTGGTTTTTCGTCCGGATCCCAAGTATAAACTGCCTGTATTTGATGAGGAAATCGGTCCCTGGAGTGCTCTGGAAAAAAGGACCCTGATTATCATTGGGGTGACATTTGCTCTGTGGTTGACCAAGGGATTCCATGGGGTTCACTATTCGGTTACCGGAATGCTGGGTGTTGGCGCCCTGGTCCTTTTCGGCATTTTGAAATGGGAGGATATCAATGACAACCTGGAATGGGGAACCGCGCTCTTTATTTTCGGCGGCGGCATTTCCCTGGGTCTGGCCATGGGTTACTCGGGAGCAGCCACCTATTTTGCCAACCTGTTTTTCCCTCTGGTTCAAGGCGGAGGCTGGTTGCTGCTGTTTGCCGGCGTAGCTGTTTTCGGGGCTCTGGTTACCAATGCCATGGCCAACGTGGCTGCCGCCGCCCTGATCTTGCCCATCGTGATTCCAATGGCCCGGCTGGAGGGGGTCAATCCCACGGTTATCGCGCTGTGCCTGGGAATGGCCACTTCATTTGCCATGCTTTTGGTGATCGGTTGTCCGCCCAACGCCATCTCATACAGCTATCGATATTTTAAGGCTGCGGATCTCACCAAAGTAGGACTTGTTGCCACTCCGATTTTATTGCTGGTTCTAGTGTTAGTGGCATCCACCTGGTGGAAAATATTGGGCCTGGTATAATCCAATGAAGGAGTTCCTAACGTTGATTTTTTAAAAAAATTAACTTATTATATGGTAAGATTTTGATTTGTAACCCGTAGGTTTTAACTAAAAAACACTCATGAAAGATATACGCCTTCTTCTTGTTGACGACGAAAATGATTTTCGGCAGACTCTCGCCAAACGCCTGACAAAAAAAGGGATTCCTCCCGAGCAGGCCGAAAGTGGAGAAAAAGCACTTTCCATTCTTGAAAAAAAAGAGATGCACGTTGTGGTGCTGGACGTTAAGATGCCCGGTATGCAGGGGATTGAGGTCCTTCAGCATATCAAAGAAAAGCATCCCAGGACCGAAGTTATCTTTTTAACCGGTCATGCCGCAACTCAGGATGGTGTTGATGGAATTAAGAGAGGTGCTTTTGATTATCTCAGCAAACCCGTAGAATTCGAACATCTGCTGAGCAAGATCAAACAGGCCTATGATAAAGTCGTTCGGGAAGAAGAAAAGCTCAAAGAAGCCGAATTCAGAGAACACATGGAAATGCAAATGGTGACCACTGAAAAACTGGCTTCTTTGGGAACATTGGCTGCCGGTGTAGCCCATGAGATTAATAATCCGCTGGCAATCATAAACGAGTCGGCTGGCTGGCTGAAGCTGATTTTGAATAAAGAAGAAATGGCACAAATGCCCCGCAGGCAGGACTTTGAAAAGGCCCTGAATAAAATAGAAAAGGGGGTTATGAGGGCAAAGAGAATTACACACCAGCTTTTGGGGTTTGCCAGAAAAGATGACTCGGTATTTTCTGAAGTGAATATTATGGAACTGGTGGAAGAAGCGGTTCATCTGGTCAACAGGGAAGCAGCAAACAAAAATGTTGAAATTATACATGAAATATCCCCTGACACGGGAACCATTTGGAGTGATCCCTATCAACTGAGACAGGTGCTGATCAATCTTTTGACCAATGCCATTCATGCAACCGCTGCCGGAGGCAGAATTGCGATTATTCTTGAAGCTGTGAGTGATAATGTTAAACTCACGGTAAAGGACAACGGACACGGCATCCCAAAAGAAAATCTAAAAAAAATATTCGAGCCTTTTTTCAGCACTAAACCCCCTGGTGAAGGGACAGGTCTTGGATTATTCGTCACGCGCGGCATTGTTGAAAAATTGGGAGGAACAATCGAAGTAACAAGCAAGTTAGGTCACGGCGCCAGCTTTTACATTACGCTGCCAAGATATTTTAAAATAAAAGAGAACCTGGACCAGGATGAACGCATACAGTTTTTAGACCATTTAGCGGAACTAAGCAATTCAACACGATAAGTATATAAAGGAGAAAAAATATGATAAAGATACCCACAAAAGTGCTTTTAGTCGACGATGAGGAAGGTTTTGCAGAGATGCTTTCCTTAAGGTTAAAGGAATTAGGCGAAAAAGTCGTAGTGGCTCACAGCGGTCAGGAAGGACTCGATATTTTAGCAAAAACCAGTATTGACGTGGTCATTTTAGATATCAAGATGCCGGGTATGGATGGTATCGAAACTTTAAGAGAAATAAAGAAACAATACCCTATTATAGAAGTTATCCTGCTTACCGGACACGGAAGTACCGAAACTGCCGTTGAGGGAATGAAATTAGGGGCTTTTGATTATCTTATGAAACCCGCAGAGTTTGGTGATCTTGCCGCCAAACTGGAAGGGGCCAGAAAGAGAAAGGATGAGCAGGAAGAGAGGATCAGAAAAGCCGAGGCCAAACTTCTTCTAAGAAGAAGCGGTGGTGCTTTCTAACCCGAAATTTTTCCCCGACCCAATTGTTTAAAGGCCATCCTTGATGAATTCATAACAACTCGAATTCATCAAGG
>CAZDAB010000029.1:0-14793 GCA_964502855.1 uncultured Desulfobacteraceae bacterium
CGATTCCGGTAAACTCGCCCTGGGTATCGAGTTGAAGCTCTTTAAAGTCGTCAGGTGACAGCAATGAAGAATGGGGATCAAGGCTGTGGAGCATACCCTGAATAGCCTTTTCGATCATTTCTTTTGAATCGACCGGATCGACATAATTTTTTTCAACAAGTTCAATCACATCGGTAAATAATTTCAGGCCTTTATAGGTCTCTTCTCCGTTGGCTGAGAGATCACGGTAGAAACCGAATCCTATGATCGAGAATATAACGCCGATGACTATTATTAACCACAGATTGACGTTTCGCTTTTGCTGTATGTTCATATGGTTTCTCCTTAACCTTTTTTAATCCATTCTAACGGATCCACCGGTTTACCGTGATGGCGTATTTCAAAATGGAGGCTTGGGCCTATCATGGACCCTGAATCTCCGACGGTGGCAACAACATCTCCCTTATCTATGGCATCTCCTTTTGATGCAAAGAGTTCTTCCGCATGGGCATAAACGGTATAATAATTTTCCCCATGATCAATGATGATCATGTTGCCATACCCCTTGAACCAGGTGGCATAAAGGATCTGTCCATCAAAAACAGCGCGGATCGGTTCGCCTCTGTCTGCCTTTATTTCGATACCACTCTGAAAATTTACTACATTGAGTTTTGTGTTTTTATGCGGGCCGAAAAAATACACTACTTTACCTTTAACAGGCATATTAAGCAATCCTTTTAATGAAGAAAAGCTTTTTGGCGGAATATTTTTTTCCTGTTTTAGTAGACCGGTTTCTAAGTTTAGAGATTTAATTATATGATTCAGATCGACTGCCGCCTGCTTCAAGGATTCAAGGGCCGCAAGTTCCAGCGATTTTTTGTTGCGGATGCCCGCAAGGATTCCGGAGCGTTTTACTCTTTCGTCAGACATAACCGCAATCTGTTTTTTTAAATCTGCTTCAAGAGAGAGCTTTTCCGTTTTTTGGGAATTCAGCCTGACCAAAAGTTGCTGGAGCTTTGCCTTGTTGTCTATAAGGTTCTTTCGGATTTTTTCGTCATAAGCTAAAATAGTTTCCATGGACTTTTTGCGTTTAAAAAGTTCATACATGGATTGAGCTGAAGCCAGAACATATATTTTTCCCAGCCAGTTCATTTTATAAAGCGCCACCAGGCGTTTGAATATGTAGTCTTCACTGGCTTTAATCCTCTTTTTGAGGCTGTTGGATGCCCGGGTGGTTTCGATTGTTTTATTTCTGAGTGCGGTAAGTTCGAACTTAAGAGACGAAACTCGTTTTCTTGCCTGGTTAAGCGCCAGATCGATATCGTTCAGTCTGTTAACTATGGCGGCCTCCTCTCTTGTGAACGTCAGAACTCTATCCCTGCCTTTTTCTATCTTTCGGTTGATATCTTCAGCTTCTTTTCTGAACCGTTCAATGTCGCCGCCCTTATCCCCGTTTTTTTTCTTTTTCGCTACGGGAACGTTAGGCATAATATGCACATACTGTTTTAGATTTCGAATATAACCGACCCGACCCTTGTGACTAATTTTTAACCACCCGTTGAGATGTTCGAGAATGCTAACCTTTTCGCCTTTTTTGATTAATTCCAAGGGGGTATTCATTATTGTCGGCGCAGGCCGTAGGTTAAGCTTATTTGCGGTTACAATTCCAATTTCATGGGATTCAGCGCCAATTTCATGGGATTCAGCGCCAATTTCATGGGATTCAGCGCCAAAAATTTCAGCAGGCCGCAACACAACAATGATTCCCGCGGCAGTAAATAGTATTATTCTAAAAATTGTTTTAAGGAAAGATAACACCCTATCCATCCTGCAAATGTGCTGCCAAGTATTATTCCACAGAAAGCGCCGGGGGAGAGAAATCTGATCGTAAACAGACCGGGAGATATCCCCCGCTCCATACTTAATGATATTAACAGAAAACTGACAAATAATGCGGCCAGACCGATAATTCCGCCAAAAGCTCCCTGGATAAGACCCTCGATGTAGAAAGGAGCCTTGATAAAACTATCGGTAGCACCGACCAGGCGCATGATTTCCACCTCATCTTGTCTTGAATAGAGTACCAGGCGAATGGTATTGGCCACGATTAATAATGTGGCCATAAAGAAAAGACCCCCCATTGCATACCCTGTTAATCTGAAAAGATTAAAAAAATTCGTAAATTGTCCAAGCCATCTCTGACCATATTCCACATCATCAACTTGGGGAAATGATTCGAGCTTGGTGGCAAGCATCTCAACTTTTTCCTGGTTTTGGAAAGATGCTTTAAGGCGGATTTCAAAAGCATCCGGAAGCGGGTTTTCCTTTAGATTTTCGAACAAAGAAGACTGCCGTCTCATCTGTTTTTTAAGCTGTTGAAAGGCCTCATTTTTTGAAATGAATCTGGCGTTCCGGATACCGTCCATGCGCTGAATTTTTCGTTTTAGTTCGGGAATCTTTGTTTCAGGGGTATCCGGTTTCAGATAGGCTATGATCTTTATCCCTTTTTTCCAGGAATTTATTATTTCATTGGCGTTTACAAAAAAAAGAGCAAAAGCGCTGACAATAAGGATGGAAATGGCGATTGTAATGATAGTGACTGCGCTTAAGAATCTGTGGTCCAGGATATCCTGTATGGCCCTTTTATAGTTGAGAATCATCGGAACAACTTTCAAACATTTGTTATTTTTTGCATATAACCCTGATTTAGATGGATTACCCTGCCCCCCGTTTTACGGATAAGCTCCTTGTCATGGGTTGCAATGATAACCGTGGCGCCACGGGTATGGAACCTTTTAAGAAGCTCAAGGATGATATCGGCGGATACCTCGTCCAGATTGCCGGTGGGTTCATCTGCGAGAATTACCTTTGGGTCACCGACAACGGCTCTGGCAACCGCTATTCTTTGCTGTTCGCCGCCGGATAGACTTGGGGGAAAAGAATGGAGACTTTCTTCCATACCCACGGTTCTTAATATGCTTTTTACCTTTTTTTCGATAAATCGTCGTTTTTTGCCTGTTGCTTCAAGGACAATGGCAACATTATCAAAGACGGTTTTTGTGGCTATCAGCTTGTAATCCTGAAATATTATTCCGAACTTTCGTCTGAGAAGCGGTATTCGTTTGTGAGAAATTCTCGACAGATTTATTCCCTCGATCAATACTTGCCCTTCTGATACTTTTTCTCCAAGGTATAGAAGCTTAAGCAGAGTGGTTTTTCCTGCTCCGCTTGGGCCGCTGATAAAAAGAAGTTCGTTTTTTGGAATATCAAGAGTGATGTTGGCAAGAGCTTTCTTGGCGCCGTAATTCTTGTGAACATGGAACATCCGAATTATTGAGATTTTGTTCTGATCGTCAATCATTCAACAGTTCCCTGACCCATTGCCCGATACAAAGCAGCCTTTGAAATTTTATAAATATATAATGCATTGTAATAATTTGTCATGGTTTTGGAAAGGAGTGTCTGGGCGTCCAGGACGTCGGTGGAGGTCGCCATCTGTTCCTTGTAACGTTCTTGGTTGATCCTGAAATTTTCCTTTGCCTGTTCAATGGCTTTTTCAACAGCGATGATCGCCTTTTCTGCTTCTTGTGTTCTAAGGTATGCTTTTTTTACCTCTTGTTGTATATTATCAAGAATTTCGTCTTTTCGAAATTGTGCCTGAGACAAACGTGAAATTTTTTCATTTATTCCATAGGAGGTGCGACCCCATTCAAAGAAATTCCATTTTGCAACGGCTAAAATATTCCAACCCCTTGGATCAAATATACCTTCGCCGCCATCCACATCCCATTCCGTTCCTTCTCTGAAATAATTGCCCTCCAGGTTAATTGAAGGATAATAATCTTTTTTTGCAAGTTGTAATTCCTTTTCCGCTATCTTAACGTCTAAATCGGCTATCTTGATTTCAAACCGATTTTTATCCGCTTGGGCGAGGCAATAATCAAGATCTTTTTCAAAAGGTGAATAATTAAGGATATCTTCTATGGCAACAGGGGTGTTAATGGGTCTGCGCAGCAGGGTATTAAAATCCGATTCAGCATTTTCCATGGTATTTTTTGCAACAATGAGTTCCTGTTCTGCGTTGGCCAATTCAACCTGTGCCTGCAATAAATCATTTAATGGGGACATCCCAACCTGATAAAAACTCTCGGCCACATTTTTTTGGGCATTGATCTGGATAACGGTCTGTTCCGCAATTTTTCTAAGCTTTTGAGCCTTTAACAGCATAAAGTAGGCGGTTTTTGCCTCTAAGATAATATCCTGACGCACAAGTTTTTCTTTAATTTCTGAAGCATTAAGGCCAAGGTTTGCAATATCGTATTGTCTAAGTATAGAAAAGCCCGTAAATATCGGTTGGGTGACAGAGGAAATAAATGAGTATTCATCTTTCGCAGTTGTCGCAAAGCCACCGATACTGGCGCCTTCGTCCAGTCTATTGTATTGATAGGTTACGCTAAATGTGGGAAAAAAACGGGTACGTTGGGCTTTTTTTTCCGCCTCGGCAGCCTTGATTTCTTGTCTGGAAATTTTCAGCGAGAGGTTGGCCTTCATGGCTTTCTCAATAGTTTGTTCGAGTGTAAAAACTTCAACATGTTCCTGGGCTCCTGAAAAGGCGGGAGCCACAAAAGGCAAAACCATGGTAAAAAAGAAAAATAGTCTTAAATTTATTTTTCTATTTTTCATATTTTATTATTTATAAACCTCTAATATTAAAATTGCCCAAGGGTTTTAGATTGACCGTCGTGGGCTTTATTGATATGTATTTTTTGAGTTGAAGGAGTGCTGACACCAGTTTTCCTTACTCAGAGCCTCCGCTGAATCCCATTAAACAGGCTTCTTCCATTTCAGTGGAGGCTTTTTTATATCTAATCAGCACGTTAAAATCAACAGTTTATTGTTTCTCAGGCATCAAGTTGGTTCGCTTTGCTTATCCCGCTATATAGAGAGATCATTTTAACGCACCACCCATCGAAACGCTTTTTCTAAAAAATGGTCAAAGTCGCTCGCAAAAGACTTTTTACCAATACAGCGAAACTTGTTAAGAAGTTAGCCTCTTAGGGTGATCCGGCTTGAATTTCTTCAAGGGTTTTTTCATAAACAGCGCTTAACGGACCCCCAAGAGAAACCGCCTTTTTGATAGCTTCCAGCGCTTCCTGCTTTCGTCCTTGCTCAAAAAGAATTTGTGCCAGGTTGTTTAAAGCGGAACCTTCCTTGGGATGTAACTGCACAGTTTTTCTGAAGGCCGACTCGGCATCTTTTAATTCTCCGAGTGCATAATGGCAATTGCCAATACCCATAAGGGCCGTCAGATTTTGCGGCCAGCGTGCCAGCGCTGTTTTATATCCATGGATTGCGGCACGGAACTGGCGGGCCTTTTCAAGTCCCAGCACCGCTTCCAGAAATAGACCCTTCTCGGCCATGGCAGGGAGTTGATCCGGTCGCAGAATTAAAAGCCCCCAGTAATTGCTGCGAGCCCAGGTGTTCACAAAAACCCGGAAAGGCATGATCTTACGGGCGGTGGCGCCGGAGCGAAGAATAACAAATTTTTTCGGTAAATCATAACCCACAACAACTGAATAGTGCCAGACAGGATACCAGGAAAGCCCGAGGTTTTGCAAAATGATTACCGGATGACCGGCAGCCACTTCCGAGAATATGATTTCTATCCCGGTCGATATATAAGCAATTCTGCCGTGACGGCGGGCGGCGCTTATAAGCGCTGTCTGCAGGCTTCCTTTTCGAGCGGGGGTGAAAACCTCATCTGTAAGGTCTTCAGGAGAGACAGGCAATCCGCTCCAGTTCAGTGACATTGCAAGGGACGCAGGCCCGCATTGATATGCCTTTTGGGGGAAAAACGGTACCGTCTTAAGCTCAAAACGGGGGGGCAACTTACCTGCTTTTTGCAGCGTTTCCCATTTGTTAAGACCGGCACAGCCGGTCAGGCATGTCAGCAACAACCCGCTACACAATAGCAGGGGAATGTGTCGGATTGCCATATTAATTTAGGTTTTAGTTTCGGTGTTTAACAAATGGGAAGACGTCGGTATACCCCGCAATATCTGTAAAAAGTAGTACCAAAAAGACGATCAATGCGGCACCTACCAAAAGGCCGAGCCCATCGCCGCCGGCAGGAAGCTGATTCATTTTATCTGCAATTCGCATGACCTGGGCATCGGAAAGACTGCCAACACGGGCTTTGGCTTCTATCGGACGAATACCCTGGGCTGCCATTGCGGCCTCTAAATCTTCGCGTTCAAGAAACCTGATAAGATTTTCACGCGCATTTTGTGTCTGTGTAGTCGTAAGCACAGTTTCGGTGCCGACCATTGCTGCACAAACCGTTTGAAGAGGCATGGTAAAAAACACCATGGTTAATGTCATAAAAAAACTTACATACCTGGCAGAACACCTTATCCGATGCATCTTTCACCTCCAACAATTAAACGTTTCAGAATATCTACAACTATATGAAATCAATAGTCTTTTAATGGCAATCCACTAATTCAGCCCACCAACACAAGCCTGACATCCATTACATTCGTATTCGTAGGGCCGGTCATGAGAAGATCTTTTGTCTTTTCAAAAAAGTGATACGCATCGTTTCTGTTCAGAAACTTGGCTGCCTCCATCCCGGCATTTTTTCCTCGTATTACCGTCAAAGGATCAACCAGGGCGCCAGCTGCGTCTGTGGGGCCGTCATTTCCGTCCGTGCCGCCGCTCAGTATGACAACTCGAGGCGGAAGCTCAACAAGGTCCATGCATGCCGCCAGGCAGAATTCCTGGTTCCTTCCTCCAAGACCATCCCCCCGGATCGTTACAGTGGTTTCACCTCCTGAAATAATACATGCCGGCGCAGGAATCGGTCTGCCGGTTTTGACAATTTCCTTTGCCATGGAGGTGTGAACGCGCGCCACTTCTCTTGTTTCTCCTTCAATCATTGAGGAAAGGATAAGTGTTTCATATCCGAGGGTTTTGGCCGTTGCACTTGCCGCTTCCAGTGCTAATATATTGCTTCCCACGATAAAATTAAAGACGCGATTAAATATCTTATCATTCTCTTTGGGTGTTTCGGAAATTTGTCCGTTCAGGCCCGCCTTCATGTGTTCATAAATGGCAGGGGGGATGTCCTTTAAATTGTATTTATTGAAAATTCCCCAAACATCCTTGAAGGTAGCACTGTCGGGCACAAAGGGTCCTGAGGCAATCACGTCCATCTTATCTCCTACCACGTCTGAGAGCATCAAGTTGATAATGGTAGCAGGAAAAGCCGCTCTTGCCATCTGTCCGCCCTTGGAAGAAGATATATGCTTTCTGACAGCATTTATTTCATCAATGCTGGCTCCACACGCCAGTAATTTCCGGGTAATTTTCTGCTTGTCCGAGAGGGTGATATCTCCCGCGGCGGAAGGGAGCAGGGCGGATCCCCCGCCGGATATGAGAGAAAAAATCAGGTCCTTTTCCCCGGCGCTTTGCAAGAAATCAAGGATTTTTCCGGTGCCTTTTACGCCGTTTTCATCCGGTACGGGATGGCCGGCCTCGGTGATTTCAGTAAATGCCAGCTCTTGCGTAAAGCCGTATTTAACATTGATCAGCCCTTTCTGAATCCTTTCCTCGAATAGCTCTTCAATGGCCCCGGCCATGGGCGCAGTAGCTTTTCCCGCACCCACGAGGGAGATGCGATCGAATTCGGCCAGGTCAAGTTCGGTTTCAGGGCCTCCCTCCATTCCCACAATAAGCCTGTCCCCCTGAACGTAGACAAAACGTTTCACCGCCTTGAATGGGTCCACAGCCGTAAGGCCGCCCGCAAATATCTCTTTGGCGTCGGAACGAACGGTTTCTAATTTTTTGCGTTGTTTGATCATGTTGTCGGTCTTCCTTCGGAAAGATTGTTATTGGCAGGTTCTCGAGAAATTGCCTTTAGCCAGGTTATTAGTTCATAAAGACCGTGTATGATTTATAGATGCGATCAAGTTACAGGTTTGCATCCCCTGCAGGAAATTATGGGGGTATAGGTAAATCTTCTTGGATCGGAAAAAAAATGCTTAAATTCTTCAAAAAACTCTTCATATCTTCCATTGTATTCCTCAAACGGGTATCCCGAATTTTTTGCAGCGACTTCAACCTTTTTCGTCCAGTTAAAGGTTTCTTTTTCCTTTGCTTTTCCAAAAATCAGGTGATGTGGCGACAGGTTTACATTTATATCGTGGTAACCGAGGTCATAAAGGAAAGAATAAAGTTTTATTCCAACGTAGGGGTCAAAGTCGGCATTTTTTTCCAGAGCTTTTATTACTCCGTGAATTGCTCCTTTAAGCCTGTTAGAGAGCCCAAAATGTCTCAAGCAGTTATAGTCCAGATCTATCAGACAGACAATTCCTCCGGGTTTCAAAATACGGGTTATATTTTTGACGATATCAAAACTTTTTGATCGATAGTATTCAAGGACAAAACGGACCCAAACAAAATCGAACATTCCGATACCGTCTAAGGGTTCACGTATATCCTTTTGTAAAAATTCTATGCCTTTTTCGCCGTAACTCTTTTTTGCGTGTTCGATTCTTTTTTTATAGATATCGAGCCCGACGACTTTACCGTTCGGTTGAACCAGTTTGTGCAGGAAAAAACTGGTTTTGCCGGAACCACATCCCAAATCGGCTACGTGCATCCCCGGCTTTATACCGGCCCATCGGGCCTGCTTTTTCACAGTCGTACCGTCTATTTTCATTTCGAGACGAAGTGTTTCTTCGTGGCTTTCCATAAAATATTCAGGGGGATGCATATCTGAAACTCCTGATACTATCTATCAATCTCGGTCTTTACAACCCGTCCAATTTTTTCAAGTAAATAGGGCTTTTTTACATATGATGTTGCGCCCAATTTTTGAGCCTCTTTGACACGATCTGTCTCAGAATAACCGCTTGTGATTATTGCTTTCTGGTCCGGATTTATTTCGAGAATTTTTTTGTATGTATCAAGTCCGTCCATGCCCGGCTCCATAATCATATCTAACACTACCAGGTTTGCCGAATTATTCTTTATGTAATCAACAGCCTCTTCACCGTTTGAGGCTGATACAACAGAATACCCCAATTTTTTTAGCATTTCAGATGCAATCTCTCTCTGATCCTTCACATCATCAACGATTAAAATCGATTCACCGTTGCCCATTATATCCGTAATGGATGATATGGGCTTATCCGCGGCCAGTTTCTGTCTGACTACTGGGAAATAGACTGTAAAGTCAGTCCCCTGTCCCTCAGCACTTTTTATATCAATATATCCGTTATGGTCTTTTACGGTTCCCCAAACAACGGCCATGCCCAATCCTGTTCCGCTTTTCCCCATTACTTTTTTCGTGTAAAACGGTTCAAATATCCTTTCTAAATTTTCTGTGGGAATACCAATACCTGTATCACAAACACTTAAAGTAATATAATCCCCCTCTTTTACTTTTTCATAACCATCTAACGATTTATCAACATACCGGTTTTCTGTCGATATAATTATTTCTCCACGGTTAGGAATTGACTCTAAAGCATTACTGACTAAATTCATTACCGTTTTAGACAGATGCACAGGAGAGCCTAACATATTCAGCAGGTTTGGCTCAAAATCGGTTTTTACATGAACATTTGGATGATATATTTTTAAATTTTCATATTCCGGGCTTTTTAAATATTCAGAAATAATACTATTTAAATTTAATACGTTAGTAGTGACAACCCCTCTTCTTGCCAGAGTCAACAAATCCTGAACAATAGCGGCCGCTCTTTCTCCCGCCTTTTGTATGGTTAATATCGGCTTTCTTTGAGGGCTGTCCAAAGGAATATCCATTAATAACAGCTCAGGGTAACTTACAATACCGGACAGAATATTGTTTAGATCGTGCGCTACGCCGCCTGCGAGAGTTCCAAGGGCCTCCATTTTTTGTGCTCTTTGGAGCCGGAGTTCCAAATCCCTTTTTTCCAGTTCCGCATGTTTAAGTTCTGTTATATCGTTACCGATGCAAAGAATTTCTTTAAAATTTCCGTCATTATCGAATATGGGTTTGTAAGTCCATGCAATCCATACTTTTGTGCCGTTTTTGAGCATACTTTCGCTTTCATTAATAATTGGCTGCTCAGGGTTGTGCTTTAGAAGCGCTAATCGTCTATCAAGATGATAATTTGCTGTTTCCGTATTCTGAAAGATCGTACCGAGCACGCTTTTTCCGAGGATTTCATGTTCCGTATAATTAAAAAATTTTTGTGCGAATTCGTTAAAAAAAGTGATATTTCCCTTTATGTCTTGCCGCATGATAATGCTGTTCGCATTTTCGACGAGATCGCGATAATTTTTTTCACTCTCCTGAACTTTCTGAAATGACATGGCATTTATGATACTGATGGCTGTTTGTGAGGCAATACCCATCATGAAATTCATATCACTTTTCGTAAGGCGTCTTTTTGACCTGATATTATCTACAGCCAATATGCCGAGTGATTCTTTTTCAAAAACAATGGGCACGCATATTAGTGCCTGTACACCTATTTTTTTAGCAAATGCAAGACTTCTTTTTGAGAGTTTTTTTTCAATTTCTGCAATATCGTTTATCAGAATGTTTTTTTGATCTCTAAATGCCTCTACGAATGTTCCTTTTGATTTAGGTTTATCGAGATGAAACTCGGTTTGTTTCAAGAGTTCCTCTATTCCATTGTTGTAACCGTATCCAGCGGCGTAAACGAGTCGAGTTTTATCGCTGTTTGCAAGCATGATCATGCCGCGGTCAAAGTCTATGTGTACCTTCATAATGCTTACTAAAGTTTTTATGAGTTGATCGACATTTATGATCGAAGAGGTCGCCTTGCCGATCTCCTGAATAAGCAGAGCATTATTATGGCGAATATTCATCTCATCTAAAAGATCCTGGGCGACGTTACCCTGGGTTTCAACGGTTTTGGCCAATTCTTTTTTTTCGAGATTTTCGGAAAATAACGCAAGGGCCATGGTTATAAGCGAACAGAAAAAAACAAGGAATGTCCAGGCGGTGCGGGGCAAGGCAAAGAAAAGAGCCGGACACATAACAATACTCATCAGAAGAGAATAATTTCGTACCCGTTTCCAGATGAGAGAAGTTGTTTTCTTCCAGCTAATGATGTAACTGCAGACGTTATCACCTTTATGAAAACACAAAGGATGTTCAACATCGGCGAGATGATCGGTGAACAACATTGCCAGAGATTCGAAGACACCGAGACGGTTCTCACATTGATAAGATTTTTCATTTACACCCGGATTCGGTGTAGAGACAATCTCAACCTTGTTGGGCCCAATTTTTTTTACGCGAACAGTAGCACCGCGGCTCATGATGGGATAAACTTTTCCCATCAGCAGATACACGCTGGTCAGGCTCATTAATCCTAATGTGTATTGTTTTATGGGACCCATTCCCTTGTATGAAGTTGTATAACGTCCAGCCTCTCTCGCGATATTGGGATTTCCTGTTTTTTTAACCAGAACTTCATGAAAACGATCTGTCTGAGACTGACTGAACCAGTGTGCAGGATCTTCCACCTCATACTTGGTCATTTCCGCATACTCTAGGACATAATCGATATCCAAATTTGGATAATATTTCCTGAGGTATTCTAAAAAAGTTTTTATGATTCGGCTATTATATAAAGGTGACGAGTCAGTCACTATCCAAATTCCTTGGTTCAGATCCTGTAAAGGTTCTAAAGAAAAATAAAAAAATTAAAACGATTTAACCGAAGATTACAGAAGAGAGGGTTTTATGTCAAGCGATGAAGTGTGGCGGAAATTGAATATACAGGCCGGAACATGGTAAACATAAGAATAAATGTGATGGATATCTGTAACCGTTCACAGGTTCAGGGTAAGGGCTTCCCGTTCCGTTTCGCTACGCTTTTTTCGGTAAAAGACTAAAAATCACTCGCTGGAAAGTTTGGAAATGACTTCTATCCCGAAGGTTGAAAATTTTTGAGAAATTGAACAAGAAAATTTTCGGTACAAACTGTCACCTTACAACTAGAAACAAACTTGTAAGTAACAATCGGTTTTTATTACTAATAAAAATACATCTCGAAAATTTTCATGAAATATTCGGGCTAGAAACGTTCGATGAGTTTATTAATCAGGTAAGTACTCTCCCGCATAGCCTGTTCACTAAAAGGCCCGAACCAGTCTGTAATTTTTTTAAATTCGGCCCGAAACATTTCTTTGTCACCCTTTTCAACCATGTCAAGATTATTAGCAAGAGAACAAAGATACTCTTTCAGCAGGGCAAGCCGTTTGGGTGATGCGAATATGATTTCGGAGTAAAGCGAGGGGTCCTGTGCAAAAAGCCTTCCCACCATTCCAAGCTCTAAACGGTAAATGGGACTGGAAAATTCTAAAGTTCGGCATAAATCAATCTGTTTGTGACACAGAAATTGACCGAATGCAAACGTTGCGAAATGTCTCACCGTTTGAACGATTGACATAATTTCATCATGTTCCTGTGCAGTCACTTGCAGGATAATACTTCCCCAGGCGCTGAATTGATCAATAAGCCATCGGCATGAGGGCAGATTTCTGCCGGGTGTGACCACGATGATCTGTTTGTCCATGGTTGATGTGGTGGGACCGAAAAGAGGGTGCAGACCCATAACCGGTCCCTGGTAAGCTTCAAGCATGGCATTTAAAGGTCGTTCTTTAATACTGGTGATATCTGCAAGAACACAATCAACCGGCAGGTGGGGACCCAGTTTCCCGGCGACCTCAGCGGTTACTTCAATAGGGACACTGATAATTGCAAGCTCAATCCCGTGGCAAAGCTTGTCCACATTCAACCAATCCTTTCGGTCCAGAATGCGTACCCTGTAACCGGAATCGGCAAACCATTTAGAAAAATATTGTCCCATACTGCCCATGCCGCCAACCATAAGGACGGTTGCACCGGCACGGACGCCTTTTTGAGAGAGACGGGCGGCTTGCTCTACCCGCGACTGGCGGAGAATACGACGGTAAAGTTCTTCAATATAATCAGAATTGAGTCCTGCTTCGGCCCCCTGATTACGGAGCTGGGAAATCAGATTTTCTTCCCGGGCCGGGTGGTAGACAGGTATGTTGTGGGCTTTTTTAAGCTTAACAACCCGTTCGACTTCTGCCTGACGTTTTGCGAGTAAAGAGACTATATTCTGGTCAATGACATCGAGTTGTCTCCTTAAGTTTTCAAGTTCCTGGTCAACCTTATCGCTGACCGGATTTACGATTTGCGTTGAGGACGGCTGTTTTGGATTATCAGTTTTCATGGTTCCGGTGATATATCATCTTCGCAAGGTGTTTGGCAAGTAAAGTATGCATCTTATGCAGTACAAACGCATTTGAATCCCAATATAGACATAACGCTCCGCGACGGCATGTATCTCTTTCCAACCGACTGAAACTTGTGCTTAAGCACCCGTAAGCCCGAGCCGCGCCAGAGTTATTAAGAACAATTCGTCGCTAAATTATCCCATTGATTTTTTAAGTCATAATTTCATTCGGCTCGGGCTAACGCGTGCTAAAGCCCTTCAAACAGTCAGCCGGTTTCCAAGAGAAACACGCCGTCGCTACGCCGCACCGAAATCAAATGCGTTTACCCTGGTATCTTATGCTTGCCTTTGTTATTAAAAAAGGGTAAACATGATAATATAAAGAAGTTAGGGGATTCGCTCCCATTGGAGTAATGGAATAATGGGTGAGCTTGTCTTGTTAATTCTTACAAATCATCAAACCCTTAAAACGGTTAAGACATGTTTATGAAGCCGATTTGCAATCTTGTAATCATAACAGCAGCCATTTTTTTATGGTCATGCATGCCAAAGGTTGGTTACGAAAAGTATGATCCCTCAGCCCAGCTTTTTTCCGAGGCTGAAAAAATGTTTCAGGAAAAATCCTATGAGAAAGCTCTTGTTCTTTTCAATGAGTACCTTGACCGATTTCCTGACAGATCCATGGCCGGTGCGGCTTTAATGAAGATCGGAGCTATCCATATGGCGCTTGGGAATAATGACAGCGCTCGTAATGCTTATAAAAGGCTTATAGCCGAATATCCGGAAAGCTATTTTGTCCCGGATGCCAGAATTGAAATAATGGTCACTTATTATAACCAGGGAGAATATGAAACAGTGATCGAGCAGGCAGCGGACTTTCTCAAACATGCTGATTCCGGACCCCATGTTCTCAGAACATATGTATTGGCAGGTGATTCCTATTTGGCTCTCGGATCTCTGAAAGATGCTGTAAATTACTATGCCTTGGCATATTCAAAAGCGCAAGATCCGGGAAAGAAGATCATTATAACAAAGCTTAAAGATGCTGTGCGGCGGTTTAGTTCTCAAGACATCCTATTTCTTTTAAGCCAACTGGAAAAAAAGTTTCCGGCAGGTTATCTTATGTTTCAATTGGGGGTTAACAGTGCCGGTGAAGATAAATATGATGAGGCGTTAACGGTGCTGTCGGAGTTTATCGAAAAGTTTCCGGATCACGAAAATGTGCAACAGGCAAAAAATCTGATAGCAGAAATTAATCAAAAATCTATCTATAGCCGTCACACCATAGGATGTTTGCTCCCCTTGAGCGGTATTTATAAACTTTACGGCAACAGAGCATTAAATGGCGTTGAACTCGCTTTGAATAGGTTCAGCCAACAAAACAGTAACCCGTGCATCAAGGTCATCATAAAAGATACGGAATCCGATCCTGTTAAAGCCGTACGGGCCGTAAGAGAATTGTTTGACGAAAACGTTGCCGCTATTATTGGTCCGGTTTTTATGGCTGAACCGGCTGCTCTGG
>CAZDAB010000030.1:0-14660 GCA_964502855.1 uncultured Desulfobacteraceae bacterium
ATTTTCTGACAGGCGGAAAATGGCTTGATTAGAAATTAGGCGGTGGATTTTGGTCGCGGATATGGATTGATTTTTAGCGAAACAGACTATATTTTAAATGGAAAAAATCCTTTTTTTTGTGTTTTGGATGAATATTGACGGATTCGCAAAAAGTCAAAATTGAGACGGCAAAGTAAAAATTTCAAGTTCAAGGCGTCGCGAATTTCGTGGAATGAGGCGTACTTATGTACGCCGCAGTGAACACGAAATGAAGCACAACGCAGAAATTGGACTTTTTACGAAGCCGTCAATGTTGGAGAACAAACAGGATGGGGAATAAGGCACAACGCGTCGTCCGATGCTCAAAATGCGGCGTAAAAAACAGAGTATCACCGGAAAAGATGAAAGGCACCGCAAAATGCGGCAAGTGTGGGACACCCCTTGAAATGGATCAGCCCGGGAAGAATGCCGGCGAATCCGTTTTTTTCCGATGTACGGAATGCGAAGCCCGCAACAGAATCCCCCTTGCGAAAATCGACGGCGGCCCCAAATGCGGAAAATGCGGGGCAATACTTGAAACAAAAGAATTGTTTGTGTCCCAGCCGCTGATGATTACGGATTCGAATTTCGACAACCTGGTACTCAAATCCCCGCTTCCGGTGCTGCTGTTTGCATGGGCCCCCTGGTGCCCCTCATGCAAGACGTCTATACCGATTATTGATGATTACGCAAAAGATGCAAAGGGAAAAATCAGGGTCGGCAAATTAAACGTGGATTTAAATCAGGCGCTCTCCTCAAAATACAACATTCTCAGCGTCCCGCAAATTTTAATTTTTGATAACGGCCGTTTAAAACAAACCCTGCCGGGAACCCTGCAGAAGCAGGAGATTATGATCAAAATGGCTCCGTATCTATAGTTCCCGGGATGCAAGCTGATAAGGATGGCAATAAACGATCTAAAGAGCTTTGAGTTGATAGAATCGCAGGCCGGGGTCGAAACATTTCTTAACCGTTCAATACTCAAATTTCGATATCACAACCCCAGAACCCGTTTCCAAGTCAAAAGATATATAGGTACAGATATCGGATTGAGGATTCCAAAGCGTAATTTTAAAGATTTCATGGCTTCAATTTTTCAAGGTCGAAGGCAAAAGTCACGCATCAGAACGGAATTGGATTTCCACAATTGGGCTTTAAGAAAAAAAAGTGGCGCCATCGTAGACCCCACAGTAATGTTCTATTGGTATTTCTTTATTATTTTTTATCTCGTAACAGTTATATTTTTCGATGTAGAATTTCTTATCCCTCCATTATCGGTAACAGTAAGGGTGACTGAATAATTTCCCATTTTGCGGTATCTATGCCAGGGATTTTGCCTTTTGCTGGTCTTACCGTCGCCAAAATCCCATAACCATGACACAATGGTCCCGTCAGTGTCAGTGCTACCATCTATGAATCTAACTATGTTTCTCGATGAATAATAGCGGAAATCAACATAAGGCAAGTTGTTTGTAAAAGTTGGAACATCCTTGATCATTATGCTGTGGATATCGGACTTGCCCTCATAGGTTGCCGTTATGCTGCACGATTGATCCGAGGTCACCGGACTGGTGGTTAAATATCCACTGCTGCTGATACTTGCATAATCGGAATTTGCGCTCCAGCTGGCACTGCTGGTCACGTTGACAGTGCTGCCATCGCTGTAGTTTGCCGCAAGAGTATATTGTTCGCCAGAACCCTCATTGACCCGGGTTGCCCCGGTGATCGTAACAGAATTTAATGTTGTAAGTTCGTTTTGCATGACGTAGATAGAACTATCTGCCGTACCTTGAAGCCCGCCATGGTCTTTTACCGTTAATTTCAATTTGAGATTCTTCCCAAACGGGTCGGTTTTCGGCGCAGTAAAAGTCGTTACGGCTGATGTGGGATTAGACAAGGAAACAGGGTCTCCATCGACCTGGGACCAAAGATAAGAGGCAATACCATCATCAGAATCCATTGAGCCTGATCCATCCAATCTGACTAAAGTCCCCTCTGTAGTCTCGATATAGTCTGGGGTAACAACGGCAGTGGGTGGTTCGTTTTGACAGCTGATATTGACAATACACGAGTCAGTATGTTGCAGCCCGCCGGCATCGGTTACGGTCAGATAAAATGTAATGGAAGCGCCGTCAGGTCCAACGTCCGGTGCTGTAAAGGCCGTCTGTGATAACGCTGGATTTGAAAGGGTGACCTTTGGAACGCCTATCTGGGTCCACAGATAAGAGGCAATCCCATCATCAATATCTAAAGATAAAGATCCATCCAGGGTAACAACATTCCCCTCTTCCGCAGTCTGGTCAAGTCCGGCGTTCGCCTGGGGCGGTTCATTTTGCCATGTGACGTTCACAGCACATACATCTTTTCCCTGATTTCCATTGTGATCAACAACAGTGAGTTCAAAAGTCAGAGCAACACCCTCCGGACCCACATCGGGTGCTGTAAAGGTCGGTTTCTCGACATTAGGATCAGATAAACTTACTGCAGGCTCGCCAATCTGAACCCAGTGATATGATGCAATGCCATCATCCGGGTCGGTCGAATTCGAACCGTTCAGCAAGACAGCCTGCCCTTCATTAACGGTCTGATCCGGACCGGCATCTGCAGTCGGCGGATGATTAGGTATGACCAACAGTTCATGGCACACCTCATTGGAGTTTCCGCTCTCAAACCCTTCGGCATCGAATGCTCTTACCACGAAACAGTAAGTCTTGGTCTCATTCAAGTTAAAAATAGTGCATGCAGTATCTGTTCCTTCCCAAGAAGAATTATCATAATCATAGTTTTGGCCTTCCTCGCGACAAAAAACTCTGTAGCCGGCCAGGTCCGATTCACTATTGGGATCCCACATCAGCGAAACCTGGGTTGCTGCGAAAGAATTAATTATAAAGAGAAATAGGAAGTTTAGTGTTAAGAGAATAAACCAAAAAAGAAAAGAACCGTTGAATGGATATTTACTTAAATTTTTAACCATAACATGCGTCCTCTCTCTTTGCATTGGACAACTTCTAAAAGAGAAAGGCGCCGTTTAATGGTTAAAGGTAAAATACCTATTGTTTCGAACGATAGGAGTTCTCCACATATTTGGCAACCCGGCTGTCATAGCTTTTAAGCCTTAGACCCGTGGCTTTGCGTCCCCGCTTTTCAGCGAGTTTGCCCTTTCACTAAGTAGATTTATCCAATATTTGTTTACGGTTTAAAAATTATGAAGGTTAATCCGTATTAATTTGAATAAATAAAAAAGATAATTTCTATATCATGCAAAAATCATACAATATTTGAAATGCAATTTTGAAAAGGAAGAGATTGATTTGATTTCAAATAGTTAACTTAAAATCAGTGGCTTGTTCACCAAACCTTTTTGACAATATTTGTCAAAAAAAATGCCATTCTTTGACAAGTGTTACACGATTTTAAAGTAGCATTCGAAGAAAAAAGATAATGAGTTTCAAAGAATATAGATGAAGGTGCGCGGAATTAGATAATTTCTAATACGTTAATATCATTAAGATAAAGAGGAAGGATCTTATTTCAGGTCCGACGGTAACGGGCATAAGGACAACGTAAAGGATTCATCTTCATCGGCTGTGATTCGCTGCCATCCCATCGCCTGTAACTGTTCATGCACTTTTTCGGCATGTTCCACCAATACGATATAGGCGACTTCATCGCCGTTGCGAAATCGGGTCGAATCCCCTACCGGAAATTGGCGTCCATTGCGTCGCACTGCCAAAGGGATCCCTGAATTGTCCCTAAGAAATGGATCGCCGGGTGCATTCTCCATCTCTTTCTCTGTATGCGCAGCTTTTCCTTGAGCCTGCCAACGTTCCAGATTTACCAGCCCTTTGCGAATACAAACCGACCAAAAGTTTACGTCACGTGAACTGCCGAACAATACCTGGGATCCAGCTTGATGGACCATATCCAGTGTGACCCTTTCATATTGGTCTTGGAGCGCCATAAATATATAAGGAAGTCTGGCCACTTCTCTTACTTTTTGAATGAACAACAGATTCACCTCTTCGTTACCGGTGATGGCCAGGGCACCGGCCCGGGTATCGATTTCCGCCCTCAACAAATAATGGGTTTTCAGCCCGTTGCCGAAGATGATCCGGGTACAGTCTTGTTCGGCAGCCTGACATACATCCGGATTGGCGTCGATGCAAATCACCTCCTCGTTATTTTCAAGCAGGATTTTGGCGGTTGCCCGTGCCAGTTCGTTGGCACCCAGAATGACCCAGCCCGAGTTGCTGGGTCGCCGCAGATCCAATAGTTGAGCGACCAGGCCACCGGTCAATCCGGCCGATAGGACCGTCACGGTAATTACCATAAACACTAATGCGCGAAGTTCGTTGCCGCCGGCGATCCCATATGTGTTTAACTGAACAGCAAACAAGGAGGCTACGGCTGCTGCGACGATCCCCCGCGGTCCAATCCAACCGATAAAACATTTTTCCCGCCAGTTGAGTTGGGTTCCAAAAGTACCGACAAGAACATTCAAGGGTCTGACCACGAACATGAGAACCAAAACCGTTATGATTCCGGGAATCCCCAGCGCATAAACATCATCCAGCCGCACGTCTGCAGCCAAGAGTATGAACAGCATGCCGATCAACATTACGGTGAGCGCTTCTTTAAATTCAACCAGTTCCCGCTGAATATAAGTTTGAAAATTGCCTACCACGACTCCGGCCACTGTAACCGCCACGATCCCACTTTCCGGAATGAGGACATTTGCTCCCTGAAACATGGCCAGGATCAGGCATAGGGTGAAGACGTTTTCAAGCCCTTCGGGGACCACATTGCGACGCTTTAATAGTATAACCAATATCAGGCCGCCTAATAATCCAAGCAGCGTGCCGAACCCGAGACGGGTGACGAGCATGACAGCCGTGGATACAGAGCCTGCCTTGGGGCTAAGCGCCACTTCAAGTGCTACCATAGCCACCACAGCGCCCACCGCGTCAATCAACACCCCTTCGGCCTCTAAAACGACACTTACGTTACGTTTGACCTTGAAGCGCCTGAGGAGTGGATTGATGACCGTGGGCCCGGTTACCATGACCAACGTGCCGAATAAAATAGAAGTTCGCCAATCCCAGCCGAACAACCACCGTGCGGTTAGCATACCGCCGGCAACAGTCACTGCACCTCCAAAGGTAATCATCTGTCGAATTGCGCGTCTTTCGCGCTTCAGGCGCTGAATTTTCAAGTTCAGACCGCCTTCGAATAAGATGACGGCCACAGCAAACCCCGTGATGACGCCAAGGGCAGAGCCCAGGGTTTCGGGTTGAATAACGCCGCTGACATCCGGTCCCAAAAGGACGCCGGTTATAAGCAAAAGAACAATACCGGGAATGCGCAAATGATAGGCCACCGACTGGGCAAAGATCCCCGCTGCCAGTCCTAAAGAGATGGTCAACGCTGGATTTGAAAATGTTAGATGTTCCACTGTATAATGATCAACGAATTGTTTCCTTTTAAGATTGGGCAGATCAATTCCGTGATTCGATAATAAACTATTTTTTCATATACCTTAATGTTGAAACAAAAATCAATGCCCCGGTGGTACGAAGAGGTTCCACCGGGGCATTAATTTTTATGGGCTGAGCTTATTGGCTCTGCCCTTTTTTATAGATTTGAGGGGCTAGCCGGGGATGTCAATTCCAGAATCACAACCCAGTCTTGTTTCGCCCAGACATTCATCGAAATATCTATTAATGGTATCGACATGGCCTTCTTCTCTTTCTGCATCAGTTTCAATGTAATTGTGTTCTTTTTCTGTGAAGTTCATAGGATCACCGTCCTTTCTTTTTTAATTAAGGGATTTATTTTGTCTTCAATTTTTTCAGCACGTTCGTAAGTTGAATCACATGTCTGCGCTCTTCCCTGATGATCTCTTCGATCCGATCCTGTCCGGACCGAACCGGTATCAAATCTTTGATCCCCAAATAAAAAAGAATGGCGTCCTTCTCAAGACCCACGGCGGTTTGGAGAATTTCCTCGAGGGTATCATCACCGGTGAGGGAATCAGCTACAGAGGGACTCCCTTCTCCACCCATGGTGTCCGCCATTGCGGCAAGATACTGAGACACCTCATCATAGGGGTCGAACACCTTCGGGTCTTTTTCCTTTTCTTTAAGGGTCGTTCGCAATTCGGTGAATATCTTTTTGTGCTGATCTTCCATTTTGGCAAGGCCTTCCAGAAATTTTTTATTTTTGTCATCGGATTGCAAACTTGCGGCCTTGCGGTAAAAGGCGGCACCATTGTTTTCAATGCGGATTGCCATTTCAAAAATCTCATCTGCGTTAAATACGATGGCCATTTTGTTTCCTCCTTTTTTAACTCTCGTTCCAGCGAACAATTCGGTGTGTTATCGACAACCGTTAAATTGAGCCGCGACGGTGTAATGGTTGAGAGATTCTCAGGGGTTGAGAAAAATTCCCATGCCTCGGATATTGAAATCGGAATCACTTGTCTTCGATGGATTCGATGCAGTTTCATTCTGCTCTGGCGGTCATCTTTACCTTCAACACTTTTTCCTAAAAGATCTCCTTTAATGCCAGCAAGGTTTCAATCGATGGATTATCGGAAGGGTCTTTTGAATAGTGCGCATACCGAATATTTCCGGAAGTGTCTATCAAAAACACACCGGGCATCTGCATAACGTCATCCCGTGGTACACCCGGTATGTGTCCCCGTGACAGGACTTTCAACCCTTTGAACAAAAAGGCCGGTGATGCCATACGGGCAACAGAACCTCTCCCGAGACCATATGTTTGATACAGCTTTTTTTCGGGATCGCAGATTATGGGAAATAATAGAGAAAATTGTTTCTTAAACGCTTCCGCCTGATCGGGAGTTCCCAGACCCACAAGAACCACCTGAAACCCATTGTCCTCAAACTGTCTTTTCGAGCGATGCAACTGCACCGCTTGCTCGCGGCAAAAGGGTCAACCGAAGTGTCTCAAAAAAACAAGAAGCAGAGGACGTTTCTTCCATAACTCGCTGAGACTGCGCTGGGTCCCGTCGGAAAACGACACCTGGGCATCCTCTGCTTTGTCATATGTTTCTGCTACGGTCATTTTCACTTTCCTTTAACCTAAGCGGAGCGGGATTTCGATAGACTCAACTTGCTCAACTTCGGAAACCTCGACAATCGCTCAATTCAGGTTTCATTTTGTTTACGATCAATTAGGGTTTAATTTTCCGATACGTATGTTTGGGCATTTGAATGCGATATGCATCAAAAATTCACGAAAATACTTAACCGGAAAATTCGACGGAAACACCTTTCGTTTTAAGGTCTTCAAGTATTTCATTGAGTTGGGATTTTTCACAATCTTCAATGTGGTAGACATTTTTTACGCCATCCGTGAACATCAATACAAAATGGCCGTTTTCATCCAAACAGGCCTTACGAATATAATCATCGTCAAGCCAGGGAGAGAGGGCTTTCATAAAATCAGACAAATTACATGTTTTCATTGAAACACCTCCGAACTTTTCGAGTTTTTCGAAACGCCAAGCAGGGCTTAAAAAAAACCATTTGTGATGGGGTTGAAACATCACTATATCCTAATTTTTATCAAAAGACAAAGTCAAAAAGGACTGTGTCTTTCTGTCTATTTCATATGATTTTTCCAAGAAACAGTGATTTGAAATTATTGACAAGATGTTTATAATTAAGTTTCATTATCTCTTGCGACGGTTATGGGTAACATTTATGATCACTATTGGTTTTTCATCTCATCGCGCTGAAACCATCCCCTTTGCCCTCCAAATCATGGAGCAACACCAGATTGTTGTGTTGGAAGAACCCCCGCATCCAAGATTCGCAGACATGCTCAATGGTAACCTCTCGATTGCTGACTACCTGATGGAGATTGATATTGAATTTCCCGAGTTTGACCGTTTGATGTGCAAAGAACTCAGAAGGCTTCACCAAAAGGGGAAAAAACTATTACAGATTGAACCTTACCTGGAAAGACTTCTCAAAATCCATGAATATTTTGCCGATGGCATGACACCGGTGGACGTCTTAAATATGGCTGATTTAAAAGCCATTTATTTGGCGGAAAAAGCAGCCACCGGTTCGTTGATCAACTTCTATGCCCGGAGTATGGAAAAAGATTTTACGCAGGTGATTGAATCTGTAAAAACATTTGCAACTGCGGATGCCCAACGTTCAAATCTCCGGTCATCACTGCGATCCGAAGCAATTGCAAACTTGGATACAACGAAGAAGATTTATGTGGAATCCGGTTACATTCATTATCCTCTTTACCGATACTTTTTACAAAATTTTAAAGACAATCAAAATATACGGGCCGTTTATCTGATGCAACCGGTGTTCAGAAAACTCGGATGCAAAAGAAGAAACATGGGACCCGGAGATATTCTTACTTTGTATTACGCTTTGAATCTACCGATCAAAAAAGATCTTGCCAATTTGTTGTCTGCAAGAAGTCTGATCTATACGCAACTGATAGAAACTCAAGAAATGCTTCATAACCAGAGCAATATGACGCCTCATACTTTGGACGAAGCACAGGCCAACAGACTTGTGGACCGTCTGGGATTTGAAGATTGCAAGACCATCTATTCAGAAATTCGCTTTAAGAACCGGCATGAATCGTTAAATCTTGTGAAATCTTACGTTCGAAGTAAATGAAAACATTATTAATTAAGAAAGGACTAAATATGAGAGTAAACTTGACTTGATGTCGTATCACAAATACACTTATCTTTATTATCCCGTAGTTCCAGTATTCCAACATTCCAATTGTGATAAGAACGAAATAAGTTCAACCAGTTCGTCGTAAAGGTTATTGAACATGCTGAATCCATCAAAAGTAATGGAATCAATATCCGTCAACTTAAATCAGAAATTGATGCCCAACCAGATCCAACGCCTTCAACAACAAATCGAATTTATGATCGAAATCGATAAGCTCAAGCATATATCGCGAAGGACGATTTTGACGGATCGATCCCGGGAGGAAAATTCGGCGGAGCACTCCTGGCATATTGCGATGGCGGTATTCTTGTTTTCAGAATATGCGCAGGATCAGGAAATTGATTGGCATCGGGTGATCAAAATGCTGCTGGTGCACGACCTGGTGGAAATCGATGCCGGTGATACCTATGGTTATGATCATCAGAGGCGGCAGGATCAAGCCCGGCTGGAGCAGGAGGCGGCTGAACGAATTTTTAAAATCCTCCCTCCGGACCAGTCTCGATCTTTTCGTGCGTTATGGGATGAGTTTGAAAACAGGGATACTCCCGAATCAAAATATGCAAATGCCCTGGATCGCTTTCAACCGTTTTTGCAAAATTATGTTACTGAGGGTCAAATCTGGCGGAAAAATAACATAACCCGCCGCCAGGTGATGGACAGAATGCAGCCGGTGTTTGATGGTGCTCCCCTTTTGTGGAATCTTGTTAAACTATTAATCGATGATGCCGTTCAGAAAAACTATCTGGCGGGATAGCACCGATGGCAAAGCATAAAACCAGACCGGTCATCGACGCTCGACATCTAATGCGGATCTATAGGCTGGGTAACAGCGAAGTGATCGGCATCAATGATATGGGCCTGGATATTGCTCCCGGTGAGTTGGTGGTGCTCAAAGGCAACAGCGGCTCGGGCAAGAGCACCCTTTTGTCGCTCATCGTCGGTCTGGACCGCCCCCCCTCCTGGGGTATCTGAATGTTGCCGATCATGATCTCACCAAAGCCCAGTCTGAGCAACACAGGAACTGCGTTATTCAGTCCTCGAAGTAAAGTACTACGTCTTCGGACTGAAATGTCTTGTTCCTGTGCCGCTCACTCTCGTGAGAATAGCGGACTAAGACCCTTGCATAGACAATTTTGAATCTGAGCTTGCAAGATAAAAGAAATCTACGATTTTCTATTATTTGTTGTGTTAGTCTTGGGCTTATAACATGATGTGTTTTAACAAGCGATTGATATTTTTCCTCTGGTTCATCTTTGTGTTTACCCATGTGTGGGTATACGCCGAAGATACAAAGGGGTATCTTTCTGTAACCGGTCCCTGCAACTTCGAATTCCCTAAAGATCACTCATCACATCAAGGATATCGAACAGAATGGTGGTACTATACCGGCAATTTACAATCCGCCGTCGGGAATGGCTATGGATTTCAGCTCACTTTTTTTCGCAGACGTATCATCCCCTTGGAATTTGAAAAGAAATGGCCTACGCCCGCATCTGCCTGGCGCACCAGCCAGATCTATCTGGCCCATGCGGCCATATCGGATCTTGACGGAAAACACCATTTTTATGCCCAAGATATGGGTCGAGGGGTGCCGGGGATCGCCGGTGAATTCCGGGATAATGATATCGTTCGTATCTATCTCAAAAAATGGTCCACCCGAATCGGTCCAAAAGCTCACCATCTGAAGGTGATTTCCGACCGATTCTCTTTTGATCTCCATTTAACACCCTTTAAACCGACCGTGTTCCATGGAAAAAAAGGGTACAGCCGAAAAGGTTCAACCCCTGAAAGTGCCAGCTGCTACTATTCATTGACCCGGCTCGAGACCCAAGGGCAGGTGACACTGGCTAAAAAAACATTTACAGTCAGCGGCTTTTCCTGGATGGATCATGAATTCAGCACTGCACCGTTGGAACCCGGACTCGTGGGATGGGACTGGTTCGGACTTCAGTTATCCGATAACACGGAAATCATGATCTATCTTTTGCGACACGAAGACGGCACGTTCCATCCTGCTTCCAGCGGCACATATATTTCTTCCAACGGGAAGACAAGACATTTATCCAGGAATGATATTGAAGTGACCGTTACGGATACCTGGAATAGCCCGAACTCCGGGGCGGTCTATCCGGCCCGATGGCGGCTAAAGATTCCGTCGCCGGCCATGGACCTGATGATTGCTCCCAATTTACCAGACCAGGAAATGAGAACCCATGAAAGTACCGGCGTGACTTACTGGGAAGGGAGTGTATCCGTTCGTGGAATTAAAAAAGGCCGTCAGATCGACGGGCACGGATATGTGGAGTTGACAGGATATGCCAAAGCCTTTGATGCACCCTTGTATTAGAAGTGATTTCAAAACCTCCCCTCAGGCCCAATTTCTGTGTTGGACCGAGGGATTCAATACTCGAAATATTAAACATATATTCCTGCGCTTGAATCCCTCGCCCCGCCTTGACTTTTAACCTGATTGAAGGTTCTGAAACCACTTCTAAATATGATTCGGAATGAAAAAAAGCCCGATAACCTCACAAGAGGAGGTTATCGGACAGCTTACTTTTAAGGTTTTAGAATCAAAACTCACGTGAATTGATATTATTGAATTTTATCCAGGTACGTCCACAGGGGCAGCTCTTCCGCCGATGTAATCGATAACTTCGTCGTACGTATTGGTTAAATTTCCCTTGACACCATCAATTTCATCCCTTATCGGCTTCCACTCCAGAGGACATTCTGTCCTGAGCTGATGAATCCTGTCTTCCAATTCAGTGATGACCATCTTCAGGTCTTGAATGTTTGGAAGAACTTTTTCCAAATCAGCAGATCCCAATTGATCGGCTTTTCGAATTGCATTAAAGATTTTTGCTTTCCATAAGGTAAGTTCCATATCCACATTTGAGCAATAGTCTTTTAATTCCATGATATCCTCCTTTTAAAATTGACTGCCTTCTGTAATTTATGTAGCCAATTTTGAGCATCTTGGTTTATTTTTCTTAAGAATGTGAACTTTTAACACTCAGCATTTTAACCTGTGAATGAAAAAAATCACTTTATGACCTATATTAAGATCAAAAATATAAAATGCAATAAGAGCTGATTTTGAGTTTTATAATAGGCCAATACCCTTAATTGCTGGGTTGGATTTCATGTTATGAGAGTATTGTATTACTGATTATCTTTAAGGCAACATCGTACAAGCTGGGGAAACAGTAAACTTGACAAACGATAGATATCCATTACATTCGAAATTGGCTGAATTAATAAAATAACGAGGTTATACTGATGATAGAAACAATTGATCCTGTTTTATTGGCTCGCATACAGTTTGCATTTACCGTATCGTTTCATATTATTTTTCCATCCTTTACCATCGGTCTCGCAAGCTGGTTGGCTGTGCTGGAGTGGCGATGGCTAAAAACCGGCAACACAGTTTATAAAGAAGTCTACCGCATGTGGATTAAAATATTTGCCGTATCATTTGGTATGGGAGTGGTGTCCGGCGTGGTCATGTCCTTTCAATTCGGCACCAACTGGTCGGTCTTTTCCGATCGAGCCGGTAATATTCTGGGACCGCTGCTGGGCTACGAAGTGCTCACCGCATTTTTTTTAGAGGCCTCCTTTTTGGGGGTGATGCTCTTTGGCTGGAATCGCGTGAGTCCAAAAATGCATTTTGCCGCCACCGTCATTGTTGCCTTAGGAACCCTGATTTCGGCGTTCTGGATTCTGTCCGCCAATAGCTGGATGCACACCCCCCAGGGATACCGGGTGGGGGTTGACGGACTGTTGTACCCCACCGACTGGCTGAAAATCATTTTCAATCCGTCTTTTCCCTACCGTCTTTTGCATATGGTCACTGCGTCCTACCTGACCACGGCATTTGTGGTCGGCGGGATCGGCGCGTATTATCTCTGGTGCGATCGACATGTAAAACACGCCCGGATAATGCTGGGAATGGCAATGATTATGGCAATATTTGTCGCGCCACTTCAGGCAGTGATGGGTGATTTTCACGGACTGAATACACTGGAACACCAACCGGCCAAAGTGTCTGCCATGGAAGGTATTTGGGAAACCAAACGAGGCGCCCCGTTGAAGCTTTTTGGATGGCCGGATCAAGAGGAAGAAAAAACCAAATACGCCCTTGAAATTCCCAAATTATCGAGCTTAATTTTAACGCATGACCTCAACGGTGAGGTCAAGGGATTAAAAGAATGGCCAAAGGACGAACGTCCGCCCGTTGCCTGGGTCTTCTGGACGTTTCGAATTATGGTGGGCATGGGTGTGTTGATGATCTTTACCGGTGTGACGGCTGCGGTCCTTTTTCTGCGTAAACAATTGTTCAGCAAACGGTGGTTTCAACTCTGGTGTATGGCAATGACTCCCACGGGATTTGTTGCCGTGCTTGCCGGTTGGTTTGTAACGGAAATCGGACGCCAACCTTATATTATTCATGGCGTTATGCGCACCGCAGAGGCGGTATCGCCGGTAATGGGTTCCCAGATCGCGCTGTCTCTTCTGGCATTTAGTTTCAGTTATGTTTTTGTGTTTGGTGCGGGAAGTTATTATATCATCAGACTGATCGCCAAAGGCCCGGAAGATTCGGAAAAAACATACGGCGCACACGGGATAAAAGAACCGCCGCTGTTGACGGACCTGGCATCTGAAACAGGAGGAAAACATGTTTAGTTTCGAGAGCTTCGTGGATTTACCCTTGATCTGGTATGGCCTCATCGCCACGGCCGTCTTTCTCTATGTCCTGCTGGACGGATTTGACCTGGGGGTGGGCATCCTGTTTCCTTTCGCACCCTCGGATAGCTGCCGGAATCGCATCATGAATTCTATTGCACCTTTCTGGGACGGCAACGAAACATGGCTGGTCTTCGGCATCGGCGGTCTTCTTGCGGCTTTTCCCCTGGCATATGCCATATTGTTGCCGGCGCTCTACCTGCCGGTCATACTGATGCTGCTCGGGTTGATCTTTCGGGGTGTTGCATTTGAGTTTCGATTTAAAGCCACCGGAAAATCCCGCAAAATTTGGGATTATTCTTTTCATTTCGGATCTCTTGTAGCAACATTCATGCAGGGCATAGTACTGGGGGCATTTGTCCAGGGTGTAAAGGTTCAGGGACGAAGCTTTGCCGGCGGTGCCCTTGACTGGATCAACGGCTACAGTGTTATGGTGGGGTTGGCGTTGGTATTTGGTTATGCATTGTTGGGCGCCAACTGGCTGGTGATGAAAACCGATGGTATCACACAGGATTGGGCACGAAAATGCGCAGGATATGTGCTGGGCTATGTGGGCATATTCCTGGTGCTTGTCAGCATCAGCATGCCCATGATGAACACCGACGTGAAAGCACTGTGGTTCAGTTTGCCGAATACGTTCTATCTGTTGCCCATACCCTTGGCCACTCTCGTGATGTTTGTGATGATCTGGCGGAGTCTATATAAAGGAAAAGAATATCTGCCTTTTTTCTTGAGTATCGGTGTGTTTCTGACGGGATATCTGGGTTTGGGAATCAGTTTATGGCCATGGCTGGTTCCTTTTAATGTGTCCTTTCGTCAGGCCGCCGCCGCGCCGGAATCCCAGTCGTTACTCCTTGTCGGTACCGTTGTGATGCTTCCCGTGGTTCTTGGTTATGTCGCATACAGCTATTATGTGTTTCGAGGTAAGACGTCTGATGAAACCCTTTACTAAAAAACAAAAGCAATGGCTGTGGTTTGTTGCACTGTGCTCCGTTGGACTATCAGCAACGTTTGCACTGGCCACTCTGGTAGGCTGGGCGATATCTATCCGCTGAAACGGATCTGAACACCGGAAAAAATCGCCCGCCTAAAAGTTTTAAATAGTGTCCATCCATAAATGAGGATTTTTGTTCAAGATCAAGGCATGCGAAAAAA
>CAZDAB010000031.1:0-14082 GCA_964502855.1 uncultured Desulfobacteraceae bacterium
TTTTCTTTTTCCCAACCTGTTTTTACAGGAAATTGTTAAAAAAATAATTCCTGATCTACCGGAAGACTCTCCGTTTGATCCGGTTGCAATGACCTTCGAGATTATGAATGTATTGCAGTCATCCATTCATTTGCCGGGTTATGAAAGCCTGAAAAGGTATATGGTTGATGATAAAAACGGCATGAAGCGGTTTCAGATTTCGCAAAAAATAGCGGATTTGTTTGATCAGTACATGGTTTTCCGGCCGGAAATGATTTTTGGATGGGAAAAAGGCAAGGAAGACCACTGGCAGGCACAGCTCTGGAGAGATATTTCATCCGGAAAAGAAAACTTGCATCGAGCCCGGACGCGAAAAACCCTTCTTCAAAAGATTAAAAAACGACCCCATGAAATAAAAAATTTTCCTGATCGTATATCCATATTCGGAATATCCTATTTGCCTCCGTTTCATCTGGAGGCATTTATTGAAATATCCCGGCTTTCTCAGGTGAATCTTTTTCTGATGAACCCATGCAGGGAATACTGGGCGGAGATTGTTTCCCCCAGGCAAATAAAAGAGATACAGAAAAAATATTTAACATCAACGGGGATTACAGAGGAACTCTACCTGGAAGAGGGGAACCGGCTCCTGGCTTCAATGGGGACTTTGGGGAGAAATTTCTTTTTAATGATCAGCGGGATCGATTGCCGGATGTTCGAACAATTCAAGGATCCGGACGAGCATCATATGCTTTCTAAAATCCAGTGGGATATTCACAATTTAAAGGACCGAAAATATTACCCCCAAGATTCGGTCCCCGACCTTGAACCCGGCGATATCGCTTCCCCATTCCCTAACACGGACACCATGCAACAGGTTGTTGACACGTCAATTCAGATTCATTCCTGCCACAGTCCCATGCGGGAAATTGAAGTTCTCCATGATAATCTCCTTGCCATGTTTGAAGAAGATCCTGACCTTTTGCCCAAAGATATTGTGGTGATGGCCCCTGATATAGAATCCTATGCACCATTCATACAGGCGGTGTTTGATGCACAGACAGATGAAGCTATCCGGATTCCTTTCACCATTGCGGACCGGGGATTAAGAAAAGAGAGCCGTATCATCGAAGGATTTATGTCCATACTCGATCTCAAAGGCAGCAGGCTCGGCACAACCCGTGTTATGGCGTTGCTGGAATCTGCGGGGATAAAAAAGCAATTCGGTCTGACGGAGTCGGACATTGAAATTGCAGAACGCTGGATTAAAGAAACAAATATCCGGTGGGGAATCGATGCTGATTTTCGTCGTGAACTTGGGCTTCCCGCTTTTTCTGAGAATACATGGAAAGCCGGAATCGAAAGGCTGATTTTGGGGTATGCCATGCCGGGCCTGGACCGTAAACTGTTCTCAGGGATACTCCCTTATGACCAAGTTGAAGGGGGAGAAGTAAAGATACTGGGGAAATTTCTGAACTTCTTAGACCGGGTTTTTACCTGCATCGGCTCCCTTGACCCGCCTCGAACATTAAGTGACTGGCACGTGAAGCTTGTTGAAATTTTAGAGGAGTTTTTCGCGCCGGATGAGGATTCAGAAGGGGAAATACAGGTTTTGCGGCGGATTCTGGATGAGATGTCACAGGCAGAAGAATTATCCGGATTTGATCGGCCAATCGAAATTGAAGTGGTCAAACCCTTTTTGGAGAATCTTCTTGAATCTGTAAATTTTGGAACCGGTTTTATCTCAAGCGGTGTAACCTTTTGCGCAATGCTCCCCATGAGAAGCATCCCTTTTAAAGTCATATGTCTTGTGGGTATGAACATGGATGCTTTCCCGCGTGAATCAAAAACCTTAAGCTTTGATCTGATGGCAAAAAATCCGAGGATCGGCGACCGGTCACGGCGAAATGACGACAAGTATCTTTTCCTGGAAGCCATTATCTCGGCCAGAAGTAAATTTTATATCAGCTATGTGGGGCAGAGCATCCGTGACAACACACGGATTGCCCCGTCTGTTCTTGTGAGCGAACTTATTGATTATATTAAGGAAGGATTCGGGCTTTCAGAAGATCAGATCACAACATTGCATAGACTTCAGGCCTTTTCACCGGAATATTTTAAGACCGGCGGAAAACTGTTCAGCTACTCCCGGGAAAATTTTGCAGCCAGTCACAGCCGGTATGAACACAAAAATATTCCCGGTTTTATTTCGAGCAAGTTGCCCGATCCTGCCCAAGAATGGAAACATCTGGATATAAAAGAGTTCAGTGCCTTTTTCAGCAATCCGGCCAAATTTCTCCTTGAAAAGCGTTTGGGCATCTATTTACATGAGACCGCAGATGGTTACGATGAAAGAGAGAATTTCAATCTGGGGCATCTGGAAAAATATATGCTTGAGCAGGAAATGGTGTTGCACAGGCTGTCCGGATCAGATCTCAAAGATTTTTTCCCTGCGAAAAAGGCCTCCGGACAACTCCCACACGGAAATGTAGGAGAATTTGTCTATAATGAAATGAGTCTGGATGCTGAAGGTTTTGTCCGGAAAATTGAAGATCACATCACCGGCAAACGCCTGGATGATTATACTGTTGACATAAACATTTCGGACTTTAATCTTTGGGGCCGTCTTACGGAAGTTTATGAACCGGGGCTGATCCGGATTCGATATGTAAAAGCAAAACCGAAATATCTATTAAACACATGGGTTAATCATGTTATCCTTTGTGATTTGGTTGAAGGAAAACGACCGGTTAAAAGCTTCTTTTTGTGCAAAGATGCCGCCTGGGAATTTGCCCCGGTTTCAAAGGGTAATGATATTCTAAACGATCTTCTTAACCTTTTTTGGAAGGGCATGTCGGAGCCGTTGCATTTTTTCCCCGAATCGTCCTTTGAATATGCTCGCAGTCTCCTGCTAAAGCATCAGACCATACCGGAGGCCTTAAACGCTGCCAAAAACAAATGGACCGGAAGCGATTTTGTACGGGGAGAGTCACAAGATCCGTATTTCGAGCGTTGCTTCGGCAAAACCGATCCCCTTGATCATGAATTTGAAAAAATTTCAGAGGAGGTCTTTGCACCGTTATTGGATTATTGCAGGGAAATCGTTTTATAGACCACCGCGCAGGATGACTTCGCTCATCCCGCTAAATAGCGGGAGAATGCTGGAATGTTGGAACACTGGAAGATTGCCATTTTGGGACACAAGATATTTTCGCCTGTTCGTATTCCTGTCGCCTTCGGGCATTTTCCAGAACAGAGTAAGCCTCCTGAATTTCTCTAAAGGTTTTATTACCTTCTTTGGCTATTATTTATGTAATATCCTTCCAAAGAGCAATTCAAAGGGATTATTGGCAGAAGCGCCGGATATCCTAATAAATTGTTGAACATCCGGCGCACAGGTTTTTTTATCCGGTTTTAACCTCGATCCTACGAGGTGTGGCTTCTTTAACCTTAGGTAGTGAAAGCCTCAGCACGCCATCTTTTAGCTTGGCGTCGATCTTACTTTGATCAATAACGCTGGAAAGATTAAATTCCCGGTGGTATTTGCCTATTTCGTATTCAATCAGAATGTCCTCTTCATTTGCTTCTTCAAAAGGTGCGACCTCACCAGTCAAAGTTAGTACGTTGTCTTTAAGATCGATGGTCAGATTATTGGATGAAACCCCTGGCATATCGGCCAAAAGCGTAATTTCATGATCTGTCTCGAAAATGTCCACATTGGGTGTAAAAACCAATCCCGGTCGTGTCTGCTCTGCTGGCGATGTCAATTCCTGTTTTAGCTTTACTTGAATTTCTTTGGATTTTTTATCCGTCATCGTTCTCCCTCCTTTCACTAAAATTCTTTAGAAAACCTATTTTACTTTAATCTGTCTGGGCTTGGCAGCCTCTGATTTGGGCATGGTCACCTTTAGGACACCATTTTCCATGAAGGCCTCGACCTTATTAACATTAATTTCGCCTGGGAGATTGATCGATCTGGAGAAGGTTCCCGCCTCCCTCTCTCGCCTGTGGTATCTTACGTTGTTGCCTTCAACCGGTATTTTCCTTTCGCCTGAAATGGAAATGCCATCTCCTGTAACTTGAATGTCCAATTCATCTGACTTCATGCCGGGCAACTCGGCTCTGACATAATATTTATTAATATCTTCAGTTACATTGATCAGGGGAAACACACCCGCAGAGGGCATTGGAAGGGTTCCACCCGACACGGCACCAAAAAGTTCATCCATCTGTCTCCGTAACCGATCGACCTCACGAAAAGATTTACTGAATCCCCAATTCGGAACATTGAAAAACCTTCTGTAAATCATGACAACATCCTCCTTTCTTCGTGCTATTTATTCATAATATTAATTTGTTAGATTGGTTTTCCCTAAAGGGGAAACCTTTTGATTAAAAAATAATTTAGAATAATTGTTTGTCAAGTTTTCTTTTCAATTTTTTTCTTGAATTACTATTTAAACAGTGTATAGTTTAGTAATAAATAATGGTCCCAGAGGGGAATACGATGTCAAAAGAAGAAGATAAAAAACAGAAAAAGAAAATTTTTCCGACCAGGGCATTTACTTCTGATTTAAAAGGTAGACAATCGGTCCGTGCAACCTTAGGCATTATAAGGAATCAACTCGGAGATGATGACCTAATTATTAATAAATTTGAAATGGTAATGTCCAGTTATGAAACCGCAAAAAGCAATATAGAAGCATTTATTGAAATGATCGATAACAATCGTGCGTGTAGAAAATCTGACAGCTTGCAAAAAGCCCATATATCTAATAGATCCAAACTGTTATGATAAGATTAATATGCCTGGCGCTAATATTGAGAATTATTGTGTTCCCCCGATCGTCCCTCTGCCACAATATATTGTTCAATTTTGTTCCGATCCAAGCCGGTTTTAAATTCATGATGCCTTGGTCAGGCTCCTCAAGATTTCAAATTGATCTATCCTGGTTTTATCCAGCGTACTGCCAGGAAGGCTCCCGTGTTTAGGCCCCTCTGGCTTCCCGACTTTTCGATTTTCGGGGCAATATCCGGATCATCATTTTTTTCGAAATGGATGGCCGTTTGAACTATACCTTTCACGGGAGACAGACCTTTCATCTCATCTGGAGATCTGAAGATCGCATGCCTGAAGAGTGGATGCCCTTTTTGGGCTGCATCCTTCCTTGGTTGCGCCCAGGGGCTCAGGGAGTTCAAGGTTGCCACAACGATATATCCTCCGGGTTTTGTGACGCGGAATAGCTCTTCAACGGCAATCCTTGCATTTTGAATAAATTCAATGGCGGTTATGGATACCGCCTTGTAGAATGAAGCGTCGGAAAAGGGGAGCCTCCGCATATCGCCAATGACGGATTGAAATGTTTGACCTCCGCACTTAGTCAGGGCACGGCGAAGCATGGTGAGGGCAATTTCAAGCGCCACGACCCGAGCACCCGTCTCAAGGATGTCCGCTGTAAAGATTCCCGTCCCGCATCCCGCGTCCAAAATCACCTCTCCTGGGTCCGGCGTCAGCATCCGGAGTACAAGTTTGCTCTCATAGCCCTTGATCATCCTCCCCATGGGCGTTTCAAACCACAGATCATATTTTTCGGGCCAATCGTCAAAGATCTCCGCCATAATAATGCATCCTACAAATTGAAATGGGAGCCAAGTTTAAGGTCTTTGCCCCATAGACGATTCTTTGCATGTCCATAGCACTGAGTCGACTTAAAAATCCAGTGAAATGAAATCACGGAGGGGGAATAAAATAATTCGTCGCAGACCTAGCGGACAGTCACGAACATTTCAGTCGGCCAACCCGCCTTCGCTCTAATGAGCTTCGGCGCGGTTCACCTTGCCTTTCATCCCTGCAGCCCCGCCGGGCAGGATTTCCGTTTCACTCCAACAAGCTGCAGGGTATTCAGGCGAAGGCGAATAAAATGAATCTTAGGATGATTATCTATTTTTTCAGATGTCCTTTAAACTCCCAATGTTCACTTGATGCGCTCTAAAAAAGCGGATTTTATCAATTCAATTATTTAAATAGTAGGTGCCTGTGGTACTTGTTTACATTCCAAACTTTCAGAAACCAGGCGCCCAAGAAAAACTGCAAACGGCGCAATATCCTGGGTTAGCTTTTAATGAAGTGCTAAATTTAGCTTTTTGTGTCGAACTCTTTTTAGCTTATTGGGTCATGAAATTATTTGCTTTTCCTCACACGCCTTCGGGAAGCCGCCCAACCAACCCAATATCCCCACCCTCGCTGATTCTGCCCCTTCAACACTCCCCGGTTGGGCTATTGGGCTTGATCAGGCCTGCCTCCTATATTTTTACCCCGCGCCTGTCGGAGCCAAGCGTAAATCCCGTTATCGGGGGACTTACGGCATCCTAAGCTTTTGCAACAATAGGGTCTATGCCCATGAAATCATCCCAGATTTTTTTGACGTTTTCCTGTAAGCCGCGAAATTTATTTTCAGGGACTTTGGCAGGCTTTTCCTGGAGGCTGAGTTGGAAGGGAAAGGGGTCAAAGCCTGAATTGTGAATTATTAGCCGCTAGTTACGTTTAAAGTGGTACAATAAGTATCAAACATCGCAAGATCTTGGGAGCGTACATAAGTTTAAAGGTTGCTTAAAAAATTAGGGTTGTCGTTCAACGATTTGAGTAGGATTTGCAGATTAATCGTGCTTAGACAAACTCATCATAGAAACCGATCGTCTTAAGATATCCTGTAAAACCCCCAGAATATCAGATGAACAGAAACCCTGCGATATGTCTGACAGATCCGAGCTTGGCTCTGATTGCATAAAGATGCTATCGATCAACGGGTTTGTACCATTTAAATATTCAGTTTCTGTATAATGATGGTTAAACACCTGCCTCAAAAACCGGATACACAGCTTTTTATTTATCAGATCGAAAGTGGAAATACAAAAATTGAGGTTCGTCTTGAAGATGAAACTGTCTGGTTGACCCAAAAATTGATGGCGGAACTTTTTCAGACAACGCCGCAACACATTACACTTCACCTGAAAAATATCTTTGAAGAAGGTGAATTAGAGGAAAAGGATTGCAGGCTGGTAAATTTTTTTATGAAAAACTGGAAATTGTGCTCATAAGCACATTTTTTAGGGCATTTTATACCTATAGTATCTGAAAACGAGTGACTTGGATTTCCGGGCTATGAAAAATATAATCGAGTTGTCTATGCGGCGACCTGCTACGGTGGTAAGGATGACTCTCATTGTTTGCAGTTTTAAATCGGCCTTCCATAGCAAACAACTGGAATTCTCGGCCACCTCTAAATACGTTGAAATCCCCTGCAACAACAACCGGTTTTTCTACATTTTTAACCATCAAATGAAGTTCTTGAAGCTGGTGTTTGCGATGGCAAAATTTCAAAGACGAGTGTACAAGAAAAATTGAAATTTTATTTAAATTTAAATCTTTAGAACGTTAATTGCCCTATTCCCACGGTTAGACCTTTCTATATCAAAACTGACTTTATCACTAGGAGAGAGCACCTTAAATCCAGGCATTCTTATGTCAGAGTAATGAACAAATACTTCTGCTCCATCTTCCTTTTCAATAAAACCGTATCCCCTTCTTACACTAAACCATTTCACAATCCCGTTTGTCATATCTTAGAATTCCATTTATAAATATATCACGTACAGCTTTTAATTAAGGCATGGGCTCAATTTCAACATGAATCGGTTCTATGTATTGATCAATTGGTACACATTCGCCTGAGAATCTGATTTTTGTCATATACAATTTGAATAGGAACTCTGCCTTCCACTCACTCCCGTCATATACCGGTCCAGTAATTATGGTTTTTTTATATATATCTCCACCCCATACGCGCTCGGATTCTCCAACTTGGACACATTCACATCCGCTGGTACATCCAATGGCTTTTCTGCTAGTATTTTCCTTGACTATCTGTTTTGTGGCCATTGCTAAAAGCTGGGTATCATCTATACTGACATTTGGAGACGTGACCTCTTTTACTAATTGGGGGTTAGACACATTCCATTCCACAATTTCGCACTTATTATTGCATGTCATTTCAATCTCCTATTTTTTGAAATTTGATTTTCTTCTACTTCATCTTCTTTTTTCATAATACGATTTAATTTTTGTTTCATTTCTATAGGATTAATAGGTTGCTTGATATAATCAATAAAATGCTTTTCCATCAAATCTTCAGCTTCTGGGCTGCTTCTTTCGGTTATAATTATTACAATCGGAATAAACTTATATGTTTCGTCTTTTTTCATCACGTCCAAAAACCGAAAGACATCGATGTCGGGTGTATTGAAATCAAACAGAACAAGATCGATAATTTCTTCATTTAGTATCTTTAATCCCTCATTGACATTAGAAGCTTCAAAGGATTGTGAAACATTAAACTCGGACGACTTAACGATCCCTTTTATAGCCGTTCGTATAGGAATGGAATCTTCGATAATTAACAAATTGTATACCATGATATTTAATTTTCAACTTGTAAAAATTTGGGTTATAAAAGAATTACAGTATTAACAGTTAATTGCACTTAAAGTTGAAATGATTATACGAGAAGTTAAATCAAGGGGGGCGAACGAGAGGATTTGCCATAAAATAATATTTGTTTCACAGAAACGGACTTTTTAGAAAGGAAATAAATTTCGATCTCATGTAGATGATTAGTTGTTAAACAAAAACAAGTTGACAAATCATAATCAGGCGTATCGTTTTCAAATTCATTATCGTTTTCTAAAATTGAAGCGTATTGAAGATCTATGCATGAATCTTGTCTAAAAGATTCAGTATGCATATTGTCAGAAAATAAGTTTAAGCCGAGTTCACTAAAAGGAGTGAAAAAGGAAAAAAAAATGGCAAGTATAATAGATATAAAGGTATGGTGGTTTGCTTTCATTATTTCGCCACTAAAATCAAACACATTTGAAAAAAGTTAAAAGAACGTCTCGTAAATTCTACAACTTAATGAAAATATAGGATATATTTTGAGGCTTGAATGCTTGCCTCGAATATGGAATAATGGAATAGTGGAATACTGGAAGGTTGGTTTTTAAAAGGATATTAGCCATTTTTTATTTTATCGTCCACACAAAATTTACCATTAACCCAATATTGCATCATCTCTCCGAGCCGGAGGCCCAGAACCCATTATTCCATTATTCCAGCATTCCACCATTTCAATTGGGGCGAAGGCCCTAACTTGTACTTTTATGATATAAATGTTATGAAATTGTCAACTCATAAAACCCCATTAGCAAAAAATGTTTAAAAAAATCAGATATCTTAGTTTTAAGATGAGTTGGTTGATTTGGTCTTGAATCGGCTATACATCATTGCAAACCTGCCTTTTTGAATATAGCGTATTGGTGATCGGTCTGGGCCAGGATTCTTTACTTCAGATTACCAGAAGATCCAAAAATAATACCTATTGTGCAAGTATGGCCGCTATCCATTCATTTGCTATCTTTTGGATTACATTAACCAATTTTTCTATTTAGTAAACCTATGGTTGCCTGAACTATTCTATCTCGGGTCGGGATGAAACAATGAATAGACAGTCGGGATAAGTACCAACGTTATCAGCGTGGATCCAGTGAGGCCTCCTATAACTGCCCGTGCCAAAGGAGCCTGGGCGTCAGATCCTTCGCCGATGCCGAGTGCCAGCGGCAGTAGGGCGAGGATGGTGGTCAATGTCGTCATCAGAATCGGCCGCAATCTGCGACGACCGGCCTCGGTCAGGGCATCGCGTGTGCGCATCCCGTCGTGAACCAATCGACCGGTCTGGTCCACCAAAAGAATCGCGTTGTTAACTACGATCCCCCCCAGCATAATGCATCCGATGTAAGACTGCACATTCAGCGTCGTTGTCGTAATAAACAAAGTCACCAGCACGCCTACCGCCGCCAAAGGAACGGAAAACATGACGACCAGCGGATCCCGTAACGATTCATATTGACAGGCCAGCACCATATATACGAGGACCAAAGCCAGAACGAGTGAGATGACCAGTTCCCTGGAGGCCTTTTGCTGTTCTTCGAAATTACCGGCGACCGTCAGATCATAGCTAACGGGGTGTAGAATTTGATCTAACAGAGCCTGTACGTCAAGGGCCACAGATCCCAGATCGCGCCCCGCGACGTTGGCGCGAACCGTCACCATTCGCTGCTGGTCTTTGCGGTCGATCAGAATCGGACCGCGGCTCGGTTCGGACGTGACGACGTTGCGCAGCGCCACCTTTTCACCGGATGCAGTTGTCAGCGTAAGGTTGAGAATTTCATCTATGGAGCGTTTCTCGGCATCTTTGAGCTGCACCAGAATGCGATAGGAATTGCCCCCTGTTCGGTATTCACCTGCTTTGGAACCGGCTACCGCGGTTTGGAGGAGCTGGGTAACGTCGCGAACGCTCAGACCGAGATCGGCGACCTTGTCACGGTTCACGCGGATTTCCTGCTGGGGTATGCCGGCCTCGAGACTGGTCTGAACGTCCGTGATGTCCGGCACATCCACAATCAACTTTACAACGCTCCTGCCCAGAGCATCGAGCGTGGCAAGCTCGTAGCCGCGGATCTCGATGGTCAGCCCCTCATCACCTCCCAGGAGCCGTTCAAGTAAAAACTGACCCTGCGGTGCCCGGGTACGGATCTCCATTCCTGGGACCCTGCCGTCCAGACGGCGCCGAAGATCTTGGGCGATTTCCACATTGGAGCGTTTGCGTTGGGCGGTCGGCAGCAGAGACATGCGTATTTCACCCTCTGAGCCCGCGTCAGCCCGCCAGCCGGATGAGCCGACACTAACCACCGATGCCACTGCCTCGGGCACTGCCGGTTGAATGATCTGCTCTATTATGCGTGTCTGCCGATCGACCAGCTCGAGCCGGGTACCGATTTCCATCTTGCCGGTTACGCGAACCTCGCCCTCATCACTGGGGGGCAGAAATTCACTGCCGATCAGAGGCAAGAGCAGCAGACTTGCGCCGAGCACGGCAGCAGCCGCAAGGACGGTGACCAGGCGATGATCCAAGACCCAACGCAACAAATTCAGATAAGCGTTTTCGAGACCCGAAAACACGGAATTGGCAGCGGCGGCCCATCGGTTCGTCCGAGACGGAGAATCCTTGAAGCTCTGTTGGCTTGACCTCAGCAGCCTGGACGCCAGCATGGGCACCAGACTCAGTGCCACCGTCAGCGAACAGATCAGTGCAAAAATGATCACATACGCCAACTCCTTAAAGAGGATACCCGAGACGCCGCGGACGAAAATCAACGGCAGAAAAATTACCAGCGTGGTTATAGTGCTGGCGATGATTGCCGTCCCGACCTCCTGGGCACCTTCCACCGATGCTTCCTCCGGCGCTTCGCCATTCTCACTGCGACGGCGAAAAATGTTTTCGAGCACGACGATGGAACTGTCGACCATCATGCCCACCCCCAGGGCTAGCCCGCCCAGGGTCATCAGGTTGAGCGTGAATCCCCCGAAGAATATTAACGCAAAAGTGGTCACGATTGAGATCGGAATCGACAGGGAAATCACCAGCGTGCTTCGGATGTTGCGAAGGAAAAAGAGCAAAACCACAATTGCCAGCCCGCCCCCGTAAAGTACCGAGCGGGCAACGTTGGCTATTGACCGCTCGATGAAATTGCCCTGGTTGATGATCGGAACAACGTTGATCTGAGGAAAGGCCTGGTTGACCGCTTCAATTTCAGCCAGGATGCGTTTAGACACTTCGACCGTATTTGCATTGGCCTGTTTGCGAATAGCCACTCGAAGTCCGCGCCCACCGTTAACGCGTACAATGCGCGTCAGCTTCTCATAGGTGTCTTTGACCTCGGCGATTTGACCCAGCGTTATGGCGGCACCGTCACGCTGGACGATGACCGTGTCTCGAATCTGATAGAGGTTGATAAACTCGGCCGGTGCGCGCAGCGTGACCTCATAACGTCCCTGTTCGATCTTGCCCGCCGGAAGATCGAGGTTGGCGTCGCGAATGGCCTCGAGCACCCGGTCCAGAGGCAGACCCACGGCCTTGATCCGGTCAATATCCAGTTCGATCCGGACCTCTCGGTTGAAGCCTCCCCAAACGTCAACCTGCGCAACACCCGGAATGCGGGCAAAGCGGTAACGGATCTGGACTTCGATCAGTTCCGTGAGTTCCACTGGATCGAGATTGCTGGAAATTCCCAACAGGACTACCGGAAAACTAGCGATGTCGAATTTTCGGATGCGGGGCCTGACGATATCATCCGGCAACTCGTTGATCTCGTCTTCGAGTTTGCCCTGAACATCAATCGCTGCAGTGTCGATTTCCGTGCCCCACACGAAACTGACCCGAACCGTGCTTCGTCCCTCTGAGGATGATGACGTGATTTCCTCTACCCCGGGCACCGTGGCCACGATCTCTTCAATAATCTGAGTCACCAGACGCTCCATGACCTCGGGACTGGCACCTTCATAATTCGTTCGGATGCTCAGCGTCGGCAGTTCGATGTTGGGCAACATGTCAATCTGCAGCCTGCTCAGAGAGACGGCTCCGAGGATAACCAAAATCAGGGTCACCATTGTCGTGAAAATCGGGCGTTTGACGCTGAAACTCGGGAGATTCATTGGGGGTTAACCTTTTCGCGACCGGCAGCGGTTTTGTTCTGCTCGGCAGGAATCGTGATTGGAGAGCCGTCGTCTACCAGTTGCTGCCCCAGGGTTACGACCCGACCGGACAGCCCCTCGCCTTCCACCTGCACCCGGTCGCCTTCGCGAATGCCCACTTTTACTTGGCGCCAGGCTACGGATCGTCCATCCTCACTGACGATGAAAACGCCACTCCTGTCATCACGGATGGTCAATGCTTGCTCTGGGACGACGGTGGCCTCCGGCACCTGGGCTAATACCACCGTGGCCCTGATGAACATGCCGGGTTTGAGTCGATGCTGTGGATTGTCGATGGTCATTTCAATCCGCGCTTGCCGGGTGGACTTGCGGAAGACGGGGGCAATGCGATCGATGCTGCCCGCATACTGTTCCCCGGAATAGGCGTCCGTTGTTAACGAAACGAGCTGGCCGGGTTTCAGGTATGCGTAGTCTCTCTCGGTGACGAAAACCACCCCGACGATGGGATGTAGTTCGACGATCAAGAGCAGGGGTGCGTTGGCGGCTACGGTCTGGCCTTCGTCCACATAGCGCTCAGCCACAACGCGATGCTCACCTCCGCCGGCCCAGCCCGCCGTTACCTTGGTGTAACCGAGCCGAATATTTGCGGTTTCCAGCGATGATTCGGCCTTGGTTACATGGGCTGCAGCGACCTTAAGTTGAGCCTGCTTAGCCAGTTGATCCTGACTGGCAGCATCGAATTCAGAATCAGATGCGATGCCCCGCTTTAAAAGTGAGTCGGTGCGTTTAAACTCGCGATTGGCAATTTCCAGGGCGCTCTTCGCCTCGGACAGGTTGGCTCTGGTCACCAGCAGATCGGCCTGGGCCTGGGCTACAGCCTGAACATACTCATCATTGTCCAGTTCGGCCACAACCTGACCCCGCTTTACCGTATCGCCGATATTTACGATCACGCGCTCCACGCGGCCGCTCACTTTCGGCGAAACAACAAATTCCGCCAGGGCTTCCAACTCTCCGCTAAATGTCCGCTGTAACGCGATGGGCCTGCGCTGAATCCGAGCCGCTTCTATCGGCACCGGTTGTGAAGTATTACCGATTTTGCTCGAACCGTCCCGACTCTGCAATTGACCGAAAATTACCCAGCCCAATCCTGCCGCTGCTCCAATCAGAAAAACCGTGAGAATAAGAATTTTAGGGCCACCTGATTTCATAATAAAACACCCTTTACCTTGTCATTTAAATGGGTACTTTCCTAAAATATGCGTTGTGTGAAATGAAAAAAGAAATTCTGCACTTTTAGGGCTGATATTGCAACGAAAAAATGATTGATGAAAAAATCCATATGGCGATTCGTTAGTGCTGTTTGTCCCTGTCAAGAATGTACAAAGACACATTATATGTTCAAAGCAGTTTTCTGTTGTCACCGTAAAGCAAAAAACTATATAACTTTGATTTCGCTCTTTGAAAAACTACGTTTTATTTTTTTTGACGTCGCA
>CAZDAB010000032.1:0-13997 GCA_964502855.1 uncultured Desulfobacteraceae bacterium
GGAAGGATCGGCCAATATCTGCAAGTGGATCATTGCCCTGGATCAGCTGGGAATCAAAAAAGCCAACAGGTAAAAATAACTTTTTCGTTTTTTAATTGGCAAGCCACGATCTTTAGGAGAACTAAAGAAGTATTGAAATGTTAGGAGTTCTATATCCCCAGGTAGACTTCTTTGACATGATCGTTTGCCATCAATTCTTGACCGGTACCTTGGAGCACGTTCCTCCCGTTTTCAAGAACATAGGCACGATTGCACATGGCCAACGTCTGGGTGACGTTCTGCTCAACCAGAAGAATAGTTACCCCTTCCTGGTTGATCTTTTTTATTAAATCGAAAATATCCTGTACCAGGATGGGCGCCAGACCCAGGGAGGGTTCATCGAACATCATCAACTTCGGGCGCGACATCAGTCCCCGGCCTACCGCCAACATCTGTTGTTCACCCCCTGAAAGGGTGCCGGACATCTGTTTTCTTCTTTCTTGAAGTCTGGGGAAAAGGGAATAGACATATTCTATGGTTTCATTTCGTTTGGTCTTGGCTTCTCCATAAAGTGAACCCATGATCAGGTTTTCCACGACACTCATCTCCGGGAACAGGCGTCTGCCTTCAGGAACATGAACAATGCCGTGTTCAATAATTTTGTTGGGGGGCAACTGATCCAGACGAATACCATTGAACTCGATGGTTCCGGTTTTTGGCGTAAGAAGTGAGGAGATGGTTTTAAGTGTCGTTGATTTTCCGGCGCCATTGGCACCTACCAAAACCAGGATTTCCTTTTCTTTGACCTCAAAGCTAACATCCCAGAGGACCTGTAAATCTCCATAAAACACGTTTATCCCGTTAACCTTGAGCATGCGCTTCTCCCAAATAAGCCTTGATCACCGCTTTGTCGTTGGCAACCTCCTGGGGGGTCCCCTCTGCAATGGTCTGACCGAAGTTGATGGCGTGAATTCGATCCGATATGGTCATGATGACTTTCATGATATGTTCCACAATCAGTATGCTGACACCGTTTTCCCTGATTTTTTTAATCAGCTCAATGGCTTCATCAAGCTCTCCCGGATTTAAACCGGCGGCGGTTTCATCAAGAAGCAAAAGTTTTGGTTTTGTCGCAAGTGCACGTGCAATTTCAAGGCGTTTTCTTCCGGCTATGGGGAGGCTTTTTGCCAGTTTATCTTTCTGTTCTGTAAGATTACAGAAATCGATAACCGTTAAAGCTTCATTCCGGGCCTCTTTAATGGTATTCACCCGGCAAAAGGCTGAAGCGGTGACATTCTCCAAAACCGTCATTCGGGCGAGGGGTTTTACAACCTGGAAAGTTCGGCCGATACCCAGATGACAGATTTGATGAGTTTTCAATCCTTTTAAGCTTTTGCCATTGAAAAAAACGTCACCGGAAGTAATGGGGAAAAATTGATTGATACAGTTGAATGTAGTGGTTTTTCCGCTGCCGTTGGGGCCAATAAGTCCGACAATTTCCCCCTTTTCCACATGAAAGGAGACGTTATCTACCGCCAGGAGTCCTCCAAAAGCTTTTGTAAGGTTTTTTATTTCAAGAAGTGCCATAATTTTTCCCTGAATTGCTATGAACTCAATGGCTTTATTCTAAATACATTTCGTTTAATTTTGGGCCAGTCTCCGACAATGCCGTTTGCCAGAAACATGATGACAAATATAACCAGAAAACCAAAGACCAAGGCATGGGCCTGGCTGATCCACTTTGGGGCCAGACCGAAAAAAGAACTTCTGAATGTCTCTTGAAGCCCCACCATAACAAATGCTCCTACCGCAGGGCCCCAAATGGTGGCAACACCACCCACAATACCCACAAGAATCGCCATAATAGAAATATAATGGAGAGAAAATACGACCTCAGGATCAATAAACGCCATATAATTCATATAAAAAGCTCCGGCCATGCCGGTAAAAAAGGAGCTTACCAAAAGCGATACATTTTTATAAAGGGTGGTGTTGATTCCGAGAGATGCCGCAGCATCCTGATCTTCCCGGATGGAGACAAAATAATACCCCCATTTGGATTTCATAATTATGCGGATTGTATAAATACACGCCAGAGCCAGAGCCAAGGCGATATAATAATACGACAGCTTGCTTTTAAAGGACTGAATGATGAGAATGCCGACCATCCCATCGGTCAGGCTTTCCCAGTTCGTGGCAATCAATCGGAAAATTTCACCGCCTGCAAGGGTTGCCAGAGCGAAATAAGGGCCCCTCAATCTAAAACAAACCCAGCCGACAAAAAGCCCGACCAGCATCGAAAAAATTCCGCCAAAGGCCATGCCCCACCAGGCGGATATTCCCAGTTTTGATGCAAATATTCCGGCCGTATAGGCGCCCACACCGAAAAAAATAGCATGTCCGAAAGAAACCTGTCCGGTATATCCCGCCAGAAGGTTCCACGAAGACCCGATAACCACCCACATAAAGATAATAATGACAAGATGCTGGTAGTAATGGGATTGAATAACAAGAGGGAAAATTAAGAAAAGGATTCCCAAACTTATTAAAAATAAGTGATTTTTCTTCATTGCTTCCTCTACACTCTGGTCAGACGCTTCAAACCTCCGGGCAAGAAAACCAGCACCAGAACAAAGATAACAAAACCGACCATTTCTTTATATCCCATGCCGATATATGTCGCGCCTAAGGATTCTGCAATGCCCAGCACAACGCCGCCCACAATGGCACCGACCGTACTCCCCATACCTCCCAGAATGGTGATGACAAAGGCCTTTAGGGTAAAAGGACCGCCGATATCCGGGAAAAGATAAAATATGGGAATTAATAAAGTTCCGGCTGCGGCCACAAGGGATGAACCCAATCCAAACGTAATAATAGTGATCCGATTGCTGTTTACCCCCATCAGGGTTGCAGCATCTTTATCTTGGGCCGTGGCCCGGATCGAACGTCCGATGTCGGTTTTGAGCAAAAACCAGAAAAGGGCCGCGGTAAATGCAACAGCAAATCCAAATGCGATGACCATGGGCATATTAAAAGAAATATTACCGAGAAAGAAAACATTGGAACTGTAAGATGTTTTAACGGTCTTGTAGTCGGATGAAAACATAAAGCGGGCGATTTCCGCCAGAACCATACCGATACCGACCGTCATCAGCACCTGGTTTTCTGGCAGGATGGATTCTATTTTCATCAGAGGGTTGAGCAAGAATTTTTGTAAAAATGCGCCCAGGAGAAATAGAGACGGCATGGCGACCAGCAGTGAAAGATAGGGATCAATGTGCAGAAAATGGGAAAGAACAAAGGTGATGTACATGGCCACCATCATCAACTGCCCGTGTGCCAGGTTGATAATGCCCATAACTCCCATAATCAGTGTCATGCCGATTCCGATCAGCCCGTAAATGCCGCCGATTAGAATCCCCGCTACCATGGTTTGCAGGAAGACTTCCATGTGACGTTCCTTATTTTAACATAAATTGAGCGATTTGTTACTCGATCTGCTCCGATCTCTTGGCAAAAAAATAGTACAACTTGGGATTAAGAGAATCGCCCGCTACCGGAAAATTGCCAGCAGCGGGTTTTATTTGGTAATACGGATTTTTAAATAATCATTCAAGCTAAAAGTTTTACGCTTAATACCCCCAGGTCTTCATCCAGTCCACAGGATACACAAACGCTTTGGTTGCATGATCCGTGGGCCATACAAGTTCCAGTTTTCCATCGATCCACTGAACCACATAGGTGGTGGCAATGTTCTGATTCTTCATTTCACCCCAGGTAGTGAATTTTACCGGCCCGAAAACCGTCATCATGTCGGTTTCGGATAGGGCCTGCTTGATATCCGTATTCTTGAACGACTTGGCTCTCTTTAAAACATCTGCGATCACATAACAGGCAGCGTAAGCTTCTGCGCCGTGATACTCGGTGGGTTTATTAAATTTGGCTACGAATTTATTGTAATAATCCATGGCCCCGGGAAATGGAAGCACCTGATGCCAGAGGGTTGCCGAGATGACTTTGTCGGAAGCAACCCCGGCGTTTTGTTGAAATTCCGGCAGGGTAAAACCGGCGGCCCCGCCGATAAAAATTTTGGGGGTTAATTTCAGCTCTTTGGCCTGTTTCATGAGCAAAGATGCATCCATGATATACGATACCATGTATACAACATCCGGATTGAGTTTTTTTATCTGGACCAAAACCGGTTTGAAATCAATTCCCCCATGCTCGTATCCTTCTTTCAAAAGCACTTTATAACCGGCGTTACCACAGATTTCTTCAAAGGATGAAGCGCCCTTGGTCCCGAACAGTGAATTCTCATACAAGATCGCAACCGTCTTGGGTTTCACCTTCTCTGCCAGAAGGGTTGTTACTGCATCGGCATAATGGCTTACCGGCGGATTCAGGCGATAAATATAATCCCACCCGGATGTGGTAATTTTATCGGCGGAACCGGTATTGACCAGAAACGGCATCTGGTTTTGCTGGCAGACTCCGGCTACAGCATAGGTAACGGAACTGCTGTAACCGCCGCCGAGCATGACCACTTTGTCCTTGGTGATCAGCTTTTCAACCACAGAACGGCCCACTTCCGGACGACCCGTATCATCTTCCATAACCAGTTCGAGTTTTTTTCCGTTAATCCCCCCGGCGGCGTTGATTTCTTCCAGTGCCAGATCAAAAGAATTTTTTTCAATTTCGCCGAATTTGGCTTGAGGTCCTGTAAGGGGAAGTACAATACCGACCTTTACCGTATCCGCCGCCGATGCTCCGGTCAGCATCAGACCCATAACACAAAAAATACTGATTAAAATCACTGCAAATTTTTTCATTGCTTTTTCCTCCTGATAAAAAATTATTTTTAAAACTGCAAAAAACAAACCAATTAATAAATATCTAACAGTCATAAGCAAGGCTGTCAACAGACAAATCCTGATTTTTTATCAGAATTTTTTTTATACAACGCGGCTACGGTGCTCAAAAAGAGACATTCAGATGAAGGCTGTCAAAAAATAAATTCTGTAGCAATTCCGGTTGGGTCGCCATTGGTTCAATAAGCCGGTTTCGGATTGTAAATCTCGAAAATTTGTTCTTATCTGTAACCTAAGTTGAGCGATTTTTTGCGAAGAGATGTGCTGAGATCTTGATGCATAAGGGTTCGCGAAAACCGTCCCGAAAAAACATCGGGATGGATATGTCGAGGATTTTCGCGGATCCTTGATGCGCAAGTCCAAGATCCCGCGTCAACGGGGAGATCGGTGCAGATCGAGTAAAAAATCGCTCAATTTAGGTGTAAGAAAATTCCTGACAATAAAATCAAAAATACTCCAATTGACGCTTCTCTAACACTTTAGTACTTTTTAATATACCGTTAATGTTACTCCTCTTCTTATTTTAGCTCAATTCTTTGTTTCAAAAAGGCTGTTTGATTTTGTTTGGCCTTAATCAACTGGGGGTGCTCTATGAAATACAGATTAAAATTTACATACTGTCTATGTTTTGTTTTTTTTGGCATAGAAGCTTTCCTAACGCCGAAAATTGGGATGGCGTTGGAACCGGTTGTGGTCGGCGTTCTCCATTCGGAGAGGTTTCCCTATGCGACCATGATGAAAAATTCTTTTGAAATGGCGCTGGAGGTTATCAACAAGGAAGGCGGAATCAAAGGCCGGCTTTTGAAGCTGGTATACGGCAATGACCAAGGAGAGCGAAAACCCGGGGAAAAGATTGTTAAAGAAATGGCTAAAAAAGCCGGGGCAATTATGCTGGTCGGAGGCTATCACAGTAGTAATACGATATACACGGCCAGGGTTGCAAACAAATTAGATATACCCTTTCTGATATGCACCGCAGCGGATGAAAGGATCACGCAAAGAAAATGGCCCAATGTCTATAGACTAAATGCTCCGAGCAGCGAATATGCAAAGGGGCTGGAAGATTTTTTCCTGAAAAAGATCAAACCAAAATCCATGGCAATCGTGTATGAAAACAGTCCTTACGGAAGCGGCCTCGCCCTCAGGATGATGTGGTTTTGCCGGGAGAATGATATTGATATTCGCGGGATCGAGCCTTATCACAAGGAAAGATTAAGAGCAGACTATTTCAACCGTATTATTGTCCGATTGAAAGAAGAGTCGCCCGATGTGATCTATATGGTTTCCTACCTCAATGATGCTGCTATGATGGTAAAAAATATCCGTGAATCAAAGATCAATTCATTGCTGTGTGGCGGCGCCATGGGGTATACCCACAAAAAATTTATTATCGAAACCGGGGAATTGGCCAATAATCTGTTAACCGCAACGCTTTGGACCGACAAATTGAAATATCCCGGGGCAAAAGAATACTATGATCAATATATCAAAAAGTATTCCACACCGCCGGACTATCATGGGGCTGAAGCCTATTCAGCCCTGCTTGTGACAGCGGATGCTTTGAGGCGGGCTGAATCTTTTCGCCCCAAAAATATACGGGCGGCATTGGACAACACCGACATGATAACTCCTTTCGGCCCAGTCAAATTTTTAGCCTATGCTAAGTTCCAGAGGCAAAATAGCCTTCCCACACAGGTCCTTCAGATCATTAATGGCAAATTCGAGTGCATCTGGCCGGAAGACCTTGCGACCGCAACGTTTATCCCGCCTTCAAATTGGAGGGGTTCTGATTAACGGCAATAAATTATACCCGCCATATTAAAGGGAGGAGGAGGTGGTGCAACGAAAAAACTAAAATGTCTAAGGCCGAGTATCAATGGATGTTATTCTGAATGAAGAATAACGACATTGATACAGCTTCTCAATGCGTTCGGGCAGCTCTGTGGTGGTTAAAAGCAAATGAGATAACTCTTTCATCTTCTCCGGTTTTAATGGATGCGCCTGGTTTAATTCATCCGATCCTGAGAAGCTATAAATTGATAACATGCAATGTTGAATTTTTAAAAACAAGGAGACTACAATGAGAAACAAACTTTTTGCCGTTATCATGGGTATCTGTACGTTCTCAATGATAACCTTTGGTCTTTCAGCGGATTCATTTGCTAAAAAAAGGGTTATTTTTGGCGGCGGGCCGGCCGGCGGAACCTTCCAGGTAGTTGCAAACGCTATTCAGGTGTATAAACCGGTTAAAGCGATCAAAGAATTTAGTGTAAAGGCGCAAACATCGGCAGGTTCGGTGGAAAATTTGAGGAAAACGGATGCCGGAAGACAGCAGATGAGCGTGGTATATTCCGGCCATGTATGGCTGGGCAGAAACGGCAAGATGAAAAACGATCCCAAAAAATATGAAAATGTTTTAGCGGTTGCCTGGTTATACGGCGCTCCGGCTCAATTGGTGGTTCAGGCCAAAGCAGGGATCAAGAGCGTAAAAGACCTGGTCGGCAAGAAGGTGGGTGTCGGCAACGCCGGTTCCGGGGCTTTTGCCAACTGCGAGCTGTTTTTTACCCATATGGGCGTCTGGGACAAGATTGAACGCAATGCCATGGGTTACAATGACGCCGCTGCGGCCTTCGGCAACAACCAGCTGGATGCGTTCTGGCTGTTCACGGCATTTCCGAGCGGCGCGGTGATCATGGCGGCTCAGACCAATCACATTGATTTGGTAGATCTGGGTGCAGACGCCACAGCTTCAGGATTTTATGAAAAATATCCTTATTTTAGCAAACTTAAAGTTCCGGCCGGCACGTATAAGGGAGTCGACCATGACACGCCTTCATTCCAGGACAGCACGCTGTGGGTGGCCAATTCAAAGGTTCCTGCCGACTTGGTTTACAAGCTCCTTTCCATTATTTACACGGATGAGGGGTTGAAGCACATGGTTGAACAGAAAAAGACTTTTAAACATATGAGCTTGGAAACAGGTGCCACCAACATTGTCACCCCGTTTCATCCCGGTGCCGAAAAGTTCTGGAAGGAAAAAGGGATGCTGAAATAAAAGAAAGCTACTGGTTATGGATTATAGGTAATGGGTTAAGGATATTAACTTAATCCATTATCTTAATCCCTTCATCTTTTATCCGGTAACGTTTACCAATCACTCGTGATGGAGGGAGGTATAAAGGTGTATGAAAAATTAAACAAAATAGAAAAAATTATATTTGATGCGCTATCCGTGTTTCTGATCCTTTTTTACTCCTATTCGGCCGTTTGGAAACCGGCGTCTACCCAGTATCACCGGGGGATATATGTTATCATCACCTATGTCCTCATCTTTCTCGTTTACAAATCAAAGCATAAATTCATGAGAATCGTTGACTATGCGCTGCTCATCCTTTCTATTTTCAGCGTTGGATACTGGATCCTCAATTTTGAAGTCATTGCCTATCGTACCGGTGCGGAAACACCTTTTGATATGTTTGTGGCCATTATCGGTGTTCTTATCGGCATCGAGCTGGCCCGGCGGGTAGTGGGCAACGTTTTTGTTGTTATGGGGGCCCTATTGTTGATTTACGGGGTTTATGGTGAATATGCTCCGGATCTTTTTTCACATGCCGGCGATACCTTTCAGGGGGTGTGTACCAGTATTTTCTACAAAAGCGACGGCGTGTTCGGGATTATGGCCAATGTTCTGGCCACCTATGTCATTTTGTTCGTTATTTTCGGTGCGTTTTTGGAAAAATGCGGCGCCCAGAAATTTTTCGTTGATTTTCCCCTGGCCGCCGTGGGGCACAAAATCGGCGGTCCGGGTAAGGTTGCCGTCATCGCCAGCGGACTTTTCGGCTCCATTTCCGGAAGTGCCATCGCCAACGTGGTGTCAACGGGAACCTTTACCATTCCCATGATGAAAAAAGCGGGGTTCAGGCCGCATATTGCCGGCGGCATCGAGCCGGCGGCCTCCATTTCGGGAATGTTCATGCCGCCCATTATGGGCGCCGGTGGCTTTATTATGGCGGAGCTCACAGGCGTTCCCTATTCCAGAATCATGCTGATTGCCGTCTTTCCTGCGCTTATGTATGTCTTTAGCGTGTATAACATGGTGCACTGGGAGGCCAAGATGCACAATATCAGGGGCGAGAAAAGTGAACATCCTGCCATGGAGATCCTGAAAAAAGAGTGGTACTACACGCTTCCGCTGATTGTGATCACGATTTTCATGCTCTTGGGCTATTCGCCGGGCTTTTCAGCGATTTTAGGCATTGTCTCTTGCATTGTCATCAGCTGGTTCAGAAAAGAAACCCGCATTGGCCTTAAAGAGTTCGTGGAAGCCTCCCGGGCAGGCACGGAAAGCAGCCTCAAGATCGGTGCCACCGTAGGGGTCATCGGCATTATTATCGGCGTACTCACCTTTAGCGGATTGGTACTCACCTTTGCCGATATCGTGATCGAGCTTGCCGGCGGGTCGCTGATTTTGACTATTTTTCTGATTGCATTGGCATCACTGGTCCTGGGAATGGGTGTTCCGGTCACGGCAGCCTACCTGATTACAGCGGTTGTTGCGGTACCGGCGTTGGTCCATCTCGGGGTAAACGAGGTGGCCTCCCACATGATCGTGTACTGGCTGTCACAGGATTCCAATATTACGCCGCCGGTATGCATCGCCGCATTTGCAGGGGCCACCATTGCCAAGGCCAATATGTGGCGAACCGCATTTGCTTCGTTCAAGTTTGCCAAATTTCTGTATCTGGGACCGTTTCTTTTTGGTTATGTGCCGGCCTTTTCTCTGGACGGCAGCAGTATGGATATCGTGAAGGCATTTGGTCTCATCCTTGTTGGTACATATGCTTATTCCTGGTTTATGAGCGGTATTTGGATAAAGCAACTGGTCGGGGTTTTCAAAAAGGCTCCGGCAAGCTGAATCACAATAAAAAATAAAAAACGATATCATATAAACGCGGCGATGCCGCTACCATTTATTCATGAGGCAGGAACATGATACTACCAAAAGTTGACATAAACAGACTATTGTACGCAACGGATCTTTCTGAAAATGCTCGTTATGCCTTTGCGTATGCGGTAAGTCTTGCCAATCTTTACGGCGCTTCTATCACCCTGTTGCATGTGATTTCGGAAGTTTCCAAATCCTTGGATAAGGCAGTGGTGGGGTACATCAGTGAAGATCGTTGGGAAGAAATCAAAAGGCAACAGGTTATGGAAGCCAAAGAAACCCTTACCGGGAAAAAAAGAGATTACGTGCCCATTAGAGAGGTGCTGGGTCAATTCTGTGAGGATGTCAAATCGAGCCATTTGGACCAGGATTTTGTTGCGGATGAGATTCTGGTGACACGGGGAAATCCGGTAGACGAAATACTGGCGCAGGCTGAAGAAAGAAACTGCGACCTCATTGTGATGGGCACCCAGGGGCATGGAATTCTTGAAGACGCCCTGATCGGCAGCACCGCCCGGCGGGTAATACGGCGGTCCAAAAAGCCCGTGCTGGTTGTCCGGCTGCCCGAAGAGAAAGATTAGCCGGATATTTGAAAACTCGCTTTACGGTTATTTTTTTAAAGCCGTTTAAAAAACCAGGGACAGACAGCTGAACAGGTTAACGAGGGTGGGATCACGCTTCGATAAGCCGGTTTTGGATGGCAAAGCGGGAAAGCTCGGCATTATTGCGCAGATTGAGTTTCTTTAACAGCCGGGAGCGGTAAGTATCCACGGTCTTGATGCTGATACAATATGATTCGGCGATTTCACGATTGGTATGTCCCAGGGCCAAACGCCTGAGCACCTGAAGTTCTCTCATTGACAGGGCGTCCAACGAAGACCGCCCCTTAGCTCCCCTGGCCACCCGAAGCGCCAGCAATTCAGCAGCCTCTTCGGTGAGATAACGAAAACCGGCATGTACTTTGCGAATGGCTTTCACAAGTTGCTCCGGCGCGGACCTTTTGGTGATATACCCCATGGCTCCGGCTTCAATGGCCCGAACAACATATTGTTCTTCCTCATGCATGGTAAGGATGATAATCGGCAGTTTTGGATACAAAGACCGAAGCTGGCCGATGACTTCCAATCCATCCATACCTGGCATGGAGATATCGATGACCGCCACATCGGGAGATTTTTTATGAGTTTGTCGAATGGCCTCTCTGCCATTAGCCGCTTCGCCAACCACTTCCATGTCCTTGCTTTCTTCCACAATGCGTCGCAGACCGGCTCGAACAATACTGTGGTCATCTGCCAATAAAACTTTAATCATTGCAGAACCTTAGCTTGCTCATCAATCGGCACTTTGAAATTGATTCGGGTTCCCTTTCCCGGCTGGGATTGGACTTCCAGAAAGCCTCCGACCAGACCGGCGCGTTCACGCATGCCGGCAATGCCCAAGGCTTCTATTTTCGACAGCATGGAGGTGTCAAATCCACGACCATTGTCAACTGCCGCTAACGTTAGAATTCCTTTCTCTACCCGCAGGACAACTTCTACACGGCTCGCAAAAGCATGGCGGGCTATATTCGTAAGAGTTTCTTGTGTGATACGGTACGCTGCTGTAGCAACCGTATCGCTTATGACAGAAACATTGACATGTTCAAATACACACGTAATCCCGGTACGTCTTTCAAAATCGGTTGTATACCATTCCAGAGCATCAACAAGTCCCAAATCATCGAGCACTCCCGGTCGAAGTCGAATGGCCATGCTCCGGACTTCCTCGATGGTTTTATCGATCAGATCGCGCATTGTCAAAGCCCGCTGGGCGGCTTTGGTGTCTATCTCCATCAGGCGATCATGGAGCCAGACCGAGTCAAAGTGCAGGGCGGTCAGGACTTGACCCAGTTCATCATGCAACTCCCGAGCAATGGCAGAACGCTCTTTTTCCTGATTGTTCATGATACCTCCCGAAAGGCGCCTGAGTTGATCGAGAATGCTTGTAATTTCTTTTGTCCGTTCTTCAACCTGAAGTTCAAGATCTTTAGAGTATCGACCAAGCTCTTCCTTGGCAAGTTTAAGGGCTTTTTCAGCTTGGTTCCGTTCGGTGACATCAATGGAAACGGCCAAAGATCGTATGACATTTCCCTCTTCATCCCGATCTCCGATGGCTGAAAGGAGTATATCTAAGGTATCGCCATTTTTTTTAACAAACTGATACGGAATATCTTTACAAAATCCGGTTTTAAAAAATTCAGGCAAAACGACTTTTTCAGCGTAATTACGTGACGCTTCGGTAAAAAAGCTGGTAATCTTTTGTCCGATAACTTCCTCACGCTCATACCCCAACACCTCAAGCCAATTGTCACTCACACTAATCAGTCGACCTTTTGTATCGATGGAATGTAACATGCCGGGGGTATTGTGATAGATAATACGGTAGCGCTTTTCGCTATCTTTCAGGGCATTTTCAAACATTTTACGCTTTAAGATTTCATCGCTTGCCTTCTTGTAGAGCAGGAAAACCGCCAGACCTACAAGTACACATAATACCAGGACAACAGGTCCCGTAATCTTGATCAGAGGATCGGAAACGATTTTGGATATTGCTTTAAGATCATACAGATGGATAACGTTCCATTCCGGATAATTAAAAAGTCCTAACTGGTGCATCAGGTATTTGTTTCCGACAGAATCTACGGCGGAATTTTCTCCTTGGATTTCCAAGCCAATCTTATTCCACGGCCCTTTTCCAAATTGAAGTGATCTGGTAAATTGAGATATTTGTTCAGGGGAAAGCTCCCATAATACTTTGTAAAGCCAGTCTTTGCGATTTGATATAAAAACAACGCCTTGAGGGTCTGTGACCAACACAATTTCGTCAGAGGTTGTGGCTAATTCCTTTTCAATAAATTCGATGGATGCTTTTATCACAGCAATCCCTATTGGAGCCCCTTGTCCATTTTTGTAAACCGGATGACTATAATAAGCCCCTCGTTTGCCGGACGTTGTGCCCAGGGCCATGTAAGTGGAAGGCGTACCCTGGATCGCCTTCTGAAAGTATGGTCGAAAGGAAAAATTTTCCCCCACAAAACTGTCAGCATTATTGCGATTACTGGAGGCTATGGTATTTCCCAAAGAATCCATCAAATAGCAGACGTCCTCATTTAGCGTAGTCTTAAAATGGTCGAGCATGGCATTGGCTTTTGCCAGTGATTTATCGTCGGGTTTAATCAGGGGGGCTTGTAATTCCTGAATCCCGGCCAAGGTTTTTACCGGTTTTATATTTTCAGAAAGAAAGGAAGACAGATTTTTCCTTATCATTTCCGCACGGGTAACGGCCTGCCTTTCTGCCTCTTGAAACGCAGATGTTTTTAACGATGAATAATAAAGATATCCTCCTGTGGAAGCAAATAAAAACGATAATAAAGATAGGAGCAAAAGAATTAAGCGAAGTTTCATGTTTAAATTCTCCCCTTTTTCCTCTAAGATATTTTTTTAACACACTCGTGTCAATGGCCGCAATAGGATAAGTTTTTTGCAAGCGTTCATCTGCTTCCCCTTGCCAGACATCCTGTTCTTTCACCTGAATAACCTTTCAATCGTTTTTACCCTCAACATCGATCCAGAAGTGTAATATAATTTTCATAATATGAAATAAATTTCCCAGTTAATAGGAATCATCACCTCGATATTGCAGGCCGGTTGTTATCTTCATCAGTCTAACAGACTGATATGTATTATATTATTTAATATTGCCGGATTTGGCCCGACTTTTGCAGTGATTTGACGGTAACACCTCATAATAACATAGGAAACTAACTTTATTGCGTGGTTGAAGAAAGATATTCTTAACTTTTAAAAGTGTCCATACATAAATCCATATAGGGCACAAATTCAGTTTCCAATGCAGAAATGAGCAATTTTTCGCAAGGTCAAGGAAATCAAGGAATACCGCGGAGGCGTACAAGTGGTACGCCGCACAAGTAATTCCGCAGATTGACGCAGAGATTGCGGAAAAGGGCCATTTCTGGATGGAAACTAACTATGCTTGAGGATGGATCAATAAACTCATGAAGCGAAAAAACATCGGTTTTATTTCAACACGGTTTGCAGGTACGGACGGTGTCTCCTTAGAAGCGAGTAAGTGGTCACAGGTTCTTGAGAAAAATGGTTCCCGCTGTTTCTGGTTCGCGGGAGAGCTGGATCGGGATCCGGAAA